>JBAXYY010000008.1:0-30972 GCA_041670585.1 Treponema sp.
CAACGGAGTTTTAGGCAATGTACGTCAGTGGCAGAATTTATTCTACGGCAAACGTTTTAGCCAGACAACACTTGACTTTGGGCCGGACTGGGTTAAACTGGCAGATGCCTATGGAATAAAAGCCTGCAAAGTTGATTCAGAGGAAAATTTCAAATCAGCGCTAGCGGAAGCATTTAAATCAGGAAAGCCTTATGTAATTGACGCAAAGGTTGATAAAGATGAAATGATTCTTCCAATGGTTCCAGGCGGCAAGCCAATAGACTGCCAGGTGATGGATTTATAATGACAGAAAAAAATACAGAGCTGGCTGACGGCATACATGAATCAGGTGAAGACTACTTGGAGGCAATACTCCGTCTTCAAAAGGAAAATGGCACCGCCCGATCAGTTGATGTCGCAAAAAAACTAAATGTCTCAAAGCCAAGCGTAAGCCGCGCAATGGGTGTTCTTGAGCAAAAAGGCTACGTCGCAACCGCAAAGGACGGCTCTCTTGTTTTTACAGGCAAAGGCAAAGAGGAAGCTGAGTCAATTTACAGCCGCCATGTTCTTCTAACAAAATTCCTTATGGAAATTACAGGCGTAAAGGAATCTGTTGCTGAAGAAAACGCGTGCAGAATTGAGCATGACATTGACCCTGAAGTTACAAAGGGAATTAAAAAGTGGATGGCAAAAAACTCTGATTCTTAAGGGAGCCTCTAAAAACTGCAGCTTTTAGAGATGCCCTTAATTGTGAATTGCAGAAACTATTGTTACTAGAAGATTACTTTCTTGGGCCCCGCAGTGTACGGTTGGAAAAAACAAACACTGCCAATTCTTAATTCATAATTTACAATTACCAATTGTTTCACAACTTCTCATAACAAAATAAATTCGCTATACTGTTGAACATCATGGCAACAAAAATAAACAAGAAAAATTCAGCAAATTCAAAAACACATAGCGCAATTACAAATGACAACCACAAGGCTTTGTGGAGCGGACGTTTTGCAGAGGGTCCTGACGCTCAGGCTGTGGAATTTGAAACATCAATACATGTTGACGAACGAATGGCGCTTGATGACATTCACGGCTCAATTGCGCATGCCACAATGTTGGGCGAGCAAAAGATAATCTCAAAAAAAGAAGCTGGCCAAATTGTAAAAGGATTGAAATCAATAGAGTCAGATTTAGTTTCTGGTAAGCTTTCTATTGACTACAGCGCGGAAGACATACATTCATTTATAGAAGCGACACTTACAGACAGAATAGGCGAGGCAGGAAAAAAAGTCCACACAGGTAGAAGCCGCAACGACCAGATTGCCTTGGACGAACGACTTTACTTGCGCCGTGTGATTCCAACATTGCAAAAAGAAATCCTAACTTTAATAAACACACTTGCAGACATTGCGTCTAAAAATACATCATCGCTTTTAACAGGCTACACACACATGCAGCACGCACAGCCTGTAACTTTGGCACAGCACTTATGCGCTTGGTCGTTTATGCTCACTCGTGATTTTGACAGGTTGAATGACAGTCTAAAAAGAATAAGCAAGTCTCCTTTAGGAAGCGGCGCTCTTGCGGGCAGCGGACTTCCGTTAGACAGAAAATCAGTTGCGGAAAAACTAGGCTTTGAAGGAGTAACAGAAAATTCTTTGGACAGCGTTTCAGACAGGGACTACTGCATTGAATTTTCATCAGACTTTGCATTGCTCCAGTCGCACTTGAGCCGAATGTGCGAAGAAGTTGTCTTATGGTCAACTGCAGAATTTGGCTTTGTAGATTTAAGCGAACGCTGGTCAACAGGAAGCTCCATAATGCCGCAGAAGAAAAACCCTGACTTTGCAGAGCTTATTCGTGGAAGAACAGGCAGAGTCTATGGCGACTTGATTTCTCTTTTGGTAATGGTAAAAGGTCTTCCTTTGGCATACGACAGGGACTTGCAGGAAGACAAGCAGTCTTTATTTGAAGCGTATGACATTTGTCTTTCTTGTGTAAAAGTTTTTACAATGATGATAGCGTCCGCAAAATGGAACAAAGAAAAAATGGCTGCAAGCTGTGAAGGCGGTTTTGCAAACGCTACAGATGTAGCAGATTATTTAGTAAGAAAAGGAATGGCTTTTAGAACAGCGCATGGTGTCGCCGCAAAAGCTGTACGCATGGCAATAGAAGCAGGGCTTTCTAAAATTGAAGACCTTAGCATTGAAGAGCTAAAGGAATGCTCCCCTTTAATTGAAGAGGATATTTATGAAAAAATAACACCTGAGGCTTGCGTGGAAGCAAGAAAGACTGTTGGTGGCCCTTCGCCATTGTGTGTAAAAAAACAAATTGAATTGCTAAGAAAATTTTATAAGCAGAATATTGTGCTAATCAAATAAAATGTAGGAAGTGTTTTTTATGAATTTATCAGCTGATGCTAATAAAAAGCTAGATCTTTCTCCTGTTGATTATGATTCACTTGAAAATGAGTTGTATCAAATGGAAAATGAAACTGATATTTTTAGACGTGTATCTTATTGGCTTACTAAAAAATTAAATTGTTCATTTGTTTTATTTTATGTCAACCGTGGAAAATCTATGCGCGACAGGGTTAAATACTACGGTGAAAAAGTTCACTCAATGGATAAAATAGGAACTGTAGTTGATGAAAGAATAAAAAATGCTCCAGATAAAAAAAGTGTTTATGTTCATCCAAGCGGCGCAATTTCTATTTCTATAAAATATACAAATGCTCTTTTTGGCTACATATTTATTGGTCCTAAAACAGATGGACGGAGCTACACTTATGAAGAACAAAAAATTCTTCGTCCTGTAGATAGAATTGTAAGCCATGCTCTTTTAGTTTTGGATGTTGTTAATTCAAGAAAGCAAAAAGACAGGTTGCGCTATGCGTTCAGCCGTTATGTTTCTCCAGAAGTTGTAAACAACATTATGATAAGCCAGGACACAATTCATCCGGGCGGAAACAAACAAATTCTCACTGTAATCTTCACAGACTTGGAAAAATTCACTCAGTTAAGCGAAGGCATGGAGCCAAAGAAGCTCTTGTTAGTTTTGAATATGTATTTGAACGAAATGTCGCAGGTTATTTTATCTTTGGGTGGCACAATTGATAAATACGAAGGAGATGCGATAATGGCATTCTTTGGAGCGCCTAGAAATTTTCAAGACCATGCTGTTAGGTGTTGCCTTTCCGCATTAAGAATGAAGAAGATGGAAAGTGTTTTAAATGAGCAGCTTGCACGCGAAAAACTAGTAAGCCGCCCTCTGTTCACAAGAATAGGAATCAATACTGGAGAAATGATTGTAGGCAATGTAGGAAGTATGCAGCGCCTTGATTACACTGTAATTGGAAACAATGTAAATATTGCCGCTAGAATAGAAACAGCTAACAAAGAATATGGCACTTCAATTCTTATTAGCGAAGCAACTTACAACTTTGTAAAAGATTATTTTATTTGCAGAAAAGTGGCGGATGCACATTTGAAAGGTGTAAGCGAGCCAGTTACAGTTTATGAATTAATGGATGTAAATTCTAGAACAATTCCAAACTACAGTAATTACACAGAAGTAAATGTTGATGATGTTGAGGAAGTAGATGAGTCAGACTAAGATGAAAAATAAAATTGACTGGGTGTTGTTATAAACGGCTCAATTCAATATAGTTTCTTAATAGGAGTAAATTATGAAAAAACTAGAAAAAATTATGATTGCAGTTGCAGTGGTTGCAGCTCTTTCTTTTACAGGCTGCTCAAAAAAATCAGCTGTAAAAACAGAAGCAAATGCTGACACATCATTGTCAGACTTGCAGGCAAAAGGAAAGTTGATTCTAGGACTTGATGACGCGTTCCCGCCATTAGGCTTCCGTGATGAAAACAACAACATTGTTGGATATGATATTGACCTTGCTTCTGAAGTTGCAAAACGTCTTGGAGTAACATTGGAATGTCAGCCAATAGACTGGTCTGCAAAAGAACAGGAACTTTCAACTGGAAAAATTGACTGCATTTGGAACGGCTTTACTATGACTCCAGAAAGAAAGGACGCAATGTCATTCACAAAAGCTTATCTTGACAATGCGCAGGTTGTAGTTGTTCGCGCAGACAGTGGAATTACAACTCTTGCAGATATGAAAGGAAAAATTGTTGGAGTTCAGGCTGGCTCTTCTGCACAGGACGCAATTGAAGCTTCTACAGACTTCAAAGCAGGACTTAAAGAAATTGTTGAATTCAAAGACAATGTTACTGCATTGAATGATTTGGAAATAAACAGAGTTGACGGTGTTGTAATGGATCAGGTTGTTGCTAACTACACAATTACACAGTCAGGAAAGCCTTATGTTGTAATTGCAGAAGGTCTTTCTACAGAAGAGTATGGTGTTGCATTTAAGAAGGGCAACATTGCGCTTCGTGATAAAGTTCAGGCGACACTTGAAGAAATGCAGGCTGACGGCACAGTTACTTCAATTTCAAACAAGTGGTTTGGAACTGACTTATCTGTCATTGGCAAGTAAAATATGAAGAAAAATACCTCCGTGTATTTTTCTTCATTGCAAGAATTATCTAAAGCAGCAAAAATGCAAGTGGGTAATTTGAAAATAGAAAATACATCCTTGTATTTTCTATTTTCGGCATGATTTGTCTATGGAGCTAAATGCAAGTGGCAAATCATGCAATAATTAGAGCGCACGTCCTGTGCTTACTTGGTACAAGTCAGTTTTTGAAACTATTTTAAAAGGTTATTTAAATGCAACTAATTTTATTACTACAAACGAATTCTTTTTTTTCATCAATCGTAAATTACTTTGATAAAATAAAGTTTGGAAAGTTATTCATAGCAATGCTAAAAAGCACTGGTGTAAGCATAGAAGTTTTTTTTCTAACACTTCTTTTTTCAATTCCACTGGCGCTGATAATAATGTTCGGACGTATTTCAAAAATAAAAATTCTTTCTAAAATTACAAATATCTTTATGCTGATAATTAGAGGCACGCCTTTAATGCTGCAGCTTATATTTGTTTATTTTGCGCCGGCACTAGTTTTCAAGCACGGGCTAGATAGATTCACTTCAGCAATAGTTGCCATGGTAATAAATTACGCTGCTTATTTTGCGGAAATTTACAGGGGCGGGTTGCAGTCAATTCCTGTAGGGCAGTACGAAGCTTCAAAAGTCTTAGGCTTTACAAAAAACGAAACTTTTTTCAGAATTGTTCTTCCTCAGGTTGTAAAAAGAATAATTCCAGCAATGGGCAATGAAGTAATAACTTTGGTAAAAGACACGGCTCTTGTTCAAGTTTTAGGAGTCGCAGAGTTGTTCCATGTAGCTCAAACACAAAGCGGCCGTCTTGTAAGCGTAATGCCTCTTTTTATAGCGGGCGTTTTCTATTTTATAATGAACTGGGCAGTTTCAAAATCATTTGATGTTATGGAGAAAAAACTTGACTACTACAAATAAATCTAAATCAGAAAAAACTATTTCTTCTAAAGAAAAATCAAATATAATTCAACCTGCAGCAGAAATAATAACTGTAAAAAATTTAAACAAATTCTTTGGAAAGCTTGAAGTAATCCACGACATTTCTTTTACAGTTCACAAAGGTGATGTTCTTGGCATAATTGGACCAAGCGGCAGTGGAAAGTCAACATTGCTGCGCTGCATATGCCAGCTTGAAAAAGTAAGCGGCGGCTCGATTTCTATTTGCGGACAGAACATGGTTACAGACGGTGTTTACGCGGACAAAGAAACCTTAAGTAAAATAGGCCTTCATGTAGGCTTAGTTTTTCAAAACTTCAACTTGTTCCCACACTTTTCTGTATTAAAAAACATAACTGAAGCGCAGACCGTAGTGCTAAAGAAAACTCCAGAAGAAGCGGAAAACAACGCAATGGAGCTTTTAAAAAAGATGAACTTAGAGTCAAAGGCAAACTCATATCCTTTTGAGCTTTCTGGCGGACAGCAGCAGCGTGTAAGCATAGCAAGAGCTTTGGCATTAACACCAGATGTGCTTTTCTTTGACGAGCCAACAAGTGCGCTAGACCCGGAGCTTACAGGAGAAATTCTTTCTGTAATAAGGGATCTTGCCTCTGAAAAAATGACAATGGTTGTTGTTACACATGAAATGTCATTTGCACGGGACACAAGCGACCATGTAATTTTCATGGACGGCGGCGTAATAGTGGAGCAGGGCGACCCTAAAGACGTAATAAACAATCCTAAGGCGGAAAGAACAAAGTCATTCTTAAAGCGGTTCAACGAAAACTAAAATTTTTATTTACGCTTTGATATAGAATATCTTGGCATCTCTAAAAACTCACTTTCGTAATTTTTCAGAGAAGTCTGTGAGTTTTATGTCGCTGTAATAGCGCGTCTTAGAAAATCGCATTTTCAAAGTTGCCTCTAAAAGCTTAAGTTTGTAGAGTCTCCCATATGTGATATAATATTATTTATGTCGCAAAAGAAAACAACGTTTATAAAATTTGTCATAAGGAAATTCAAAGATATTTCTTTGTTTAAAAAAATTCTTATTGCATACTTTCTAATTGGAATTGTTTCTGTGGTAATAACATTTGTTGTTTATCAAATAAATTCAAGACAGTTTGTAAAAAATGAAATAATTTCTATCTCAGAAAGAAATACAAATCTTGTTTCAAATTCAATTTCCTCTAGACTTGAGACAGCAGATGATCTTTCTAAACTTATTTTATCTAACTCTTATATTCAAGATTCCTTAAAAAATAAAAAAACATTTGCGTCTGTTCAAACTATTCAAAATCTTAAAAAAATAATTACAACTTTTATGACAATGCAGCCTGATGTTTGTGCAATTTATCTTTTCAACATGAATGATGAATATGCAGGATGTGATACATATAGATATTTCCCGTTCAGCTTTAAAAAAGTTTCAGAAGCTTCTTGGTATGATTCCACAATGAAAAAGGAAGGTTACTATCAATTTTCAATAAACGCAGGTGAAAAATATTCATTGAATGACAATACAAATGAAATAACAATTACTCGTTGTATTTATGATTTAAATACGCAAACAGATCTTCTTGGAATATTAGTTTTAAATTTGGAAGAAAATTTATTTAAGGGCAGCTTTAACACAGATATAGATGTCTCTGATGTCTACATAACTGTAACAGACAATACAGGCGCTTCGCTTATTCGCAACTACAAAGGTTTTAATAATGCAAATTTAAATTATATAAAAGATGAAACTTCGACTTACATAGATAAAAAAAACAAAGTAATTTACACATCTTCGTCTATTCCAAACACAGACTGGTTTGTTGCTCAGTCAACTTCATACGCAAAAGACGTATCAAATATTTTTCAAGAAAGTGTCTTGTTCTGGTTCCTAATGACAATAATAATTTTACTTCTTATTTCCATAACATTTGTAATGAACAGGATTATTGCAAAGCCAATACATCAGCTTACCGAAGCAATGAATTCTAGAACAAGAAATATGTTTGAGCCTCTTTTAGATGACGGAAGAAAAGATGAACTTGGAATGTTAAGACGAACATACAACTCTATGATAAAAAGAATTCAGGAGGAGGAAAAAAGAAAAAGAAATGCAGAGCTTTATGCTCTTCAAATGCAGGTAAAACCTCATTTCCTATACAATACAATTGATACAGCTCGCTCACTTGTTTTATCTGATAAAAAAGAAGAGGCCAATAAAATGCTGCTTTCTTTTGGACAGTTCTACAGAGACAGCATATGTGGAAATGCAGAAGTTATTCCCCTAAGAAATGAAATTGACATGATAAGAAATTACTTAATCATACAGAAAATTCGGTATGGCAATTTATTTGAAACAGTTTATGATGTTGATGAATCTCTTCTTGATTTTCCTGTGCTTAGATTGATTTTACAACCGCTTGTTGAAAATGCGCTTTATCATGGAATAAGAGATTCCGGCCATAGTGGAGTAATTACTGTCTCTGTTTGCAAGAACAGCTCTCATTCAATTTGCATTTCAATTACAGACAATGGCTCTGGTATGGAAAGTGAATTTGTTAAAAAATTGCTTTTAAAAAGAGAGACGTTCTCTCAAAAAGAAGGAATTGGCTTATACGGAACAATTGACCGCCTAAGACTTTTTTACCATTCTGATGATATTGTAGAAATTAAAAGCACAAAAAATTTTGGAACAAGTATCAAAATAATTATTCCGGAGTAAATTAAAATGACAAAACGTTTTACAATGATGATTATTGATGATGAAGAAAATGTTCGCAACTTGATTAAAAAATGCATTGACTGGGACAAGCTTGGAATAAATATTGCTTACGAATCTGGAACTGCGGAAAATGCTCTTGAAATATTAAAGAAAAATCCATCGCCTTCTATTATTTGTGTTGACATCTGTATACCTGTTGTAAATGGAATTGAATTCATTTCTGAAATTAAAAAACAAAATATTAAATCAGAAGTTGTTGTAATAAGCGGGTATGGTGATTTTAAATACGCCCAACAATGCATTAGGCTTGGAGTCTCTGACTACATACTAAAACCAATAAATGATGAAACTCTTTTTAACTCTATGAAAAAAATCTGCGAAAGATTGGACTCTAAAAAATTAAATACGTCTGTTGAAGTTGAAAATAAAGTAGTGGCGACACCTGTTTTCCATAACAAATCAATTGAGGAAATTAAAGAATATACTCAAAAAAATTTTAGTGACAATAATATTTCCTTGCAACTTTTGGCGGACAAGTTTTATCTTAACGCAGCATATATATGCAGGGCTTTTAAAAAGGAAACTGGTGAAAAATGGAACGACTTTCTAAATAAGTTAAGAATGGAAAAAGCAATAGAACTTTTAAAGACAACAAATATGTTAAGCTATGAAATATCAAATCAAGTAGGATTCACAGACGCTAAATACTTTAGCCTTTGCTTCAAGCAATACACAGGTAAAAAATTTACGAAATATAGACAAGAAATTGGATTTACGAAATGAAATTCTCGACTGATAATTTGGAATATGAATTGTAAGAAATTCACTTTTCATTTAGGAGGTTTTTTATGAAAAGATTTGTAAAAGTTTGCGGAATAATTTTCGCTTCTCTAATTTTATTTGGTGGTGCTGCCATAGCAAAAGAAAAAAAAGCTAAACAGACAACACTAAAAGTTTGGTCTATTTGGTCTGCGGATTCAGAAAGCAACAAGGCTCCTTTCTTAAAAACTATTGAAGAGTATAAGAAATCACATCCAGAAGTAAAGATTGAGCTAACAATGACTGAGGCCGAAGCATATAAGACAAAAATCAGAACAGCCGTTGCTGCTAACGACGCTCCTGATGTTTTCTATTATAACGCTGGTGGAATTCTAAAGTCTTTTGTTGATGCAAAAAAAGTTCTTCCAATAAGCGATTACATGTCAAAAGAGAACATGTCAAGAATTGTAGATGGAACTCTTTCAAATATGACATTCAACGGTAAGGTTTATCAATTGCCATATACATTGGCTTGCTCTGTTATGTTTGTGAATACAGAGTTGTTTGACAAATACAATGTAAAAATTCCAGAGACATGGAATGAGCTATTAAAAGCAGTTAAAACATTTAAAGATGCTGGCATTACTCCAATGGCGTTAGGCGGAAAAGACCGCTGGACAACTTGCATGTACACAGATTTAATTATGTTGCGTGCTGCAGGATATGACGAATGTGACAAAGCTTTCTACAAAAAAACTGGAGCAAATTTTCAGTCAGCAGGAATGAAGCTTGCCGCTGAAAAATTTGAAGAGCTAATAAAAGCAGGCGCATTTCCTAAAGACACAATTGCAATTACACGCGACGAGTCAGAAGTGCCATTCTACGCAGGAAGAATTCCAATGTATGTTAACGGAAACTGGACAGCCGCAAACTGCCAGGCCGCAAGTTCTGCTGTTAAAGGAAAAATAAAGGCAGTGCGCTTTCCAACAATTGAAGGTGGAAAAGGAAACATTAATGACTTCATGGGTGGAGCCGCAGAAGGTTTCTGTGTAAGCTCCAAGACAAAACAAAAAGAAAAAGCAGTGGAGCTTTGCGCATATCTCGCAGAAAACCACTCAAGAAACGCATATATGGCTGGTGCTGGTATGCCTACATGGAAGATGAATGTTGACGACAGCAAAATTGACCCTCTAATCAAATCAATTGTAGACCTTACTTCAAAAGCGTCAAACTTCCTTCTTTGGGGAAACACAGCGCTTGAAGGAAATGACTCAGAGACTATGATGGACATAGTTTCTGAAATGCTTGCAGGCGATATTACTTCTACTCAGTTCTGCTCAAAATTCCAAGAGATTTTAAAATAGTTTAAAAATAATTTTCTCCTTTGGCCCGTTTTCTTAAAAAAAGGGAGCGGGCTTTTTTTATAACGAGGATTTTCTATGGACAAAATATTTTCAAATAAAAAAGCGGTATGTGTTTTTATTCTTCCTGCATTAATACTTTTCATAGCGATTGTCTTTATTCCAGTTTTCATGTCTGGTTACTACAGCCTTTTGGACTGGGACGGAATTGGCAAAGGAAAATTCATAGGACTGCAGAATTATAAGGAATTGTTTTTTAGCAAGAACTCAAGCTTCTGGCCTGCCGCAAGAAATTCATTTTTATACGCTGCAGTATCTATTTTTATTCAGCTTCCGATTTCACTTCTTTTAGCATTGGTTTTAGCAAACGGAGTAAAGTTTGAAGGTTTTTACAGATGTGTTTTCTTTATACCAGTAATAATTTCAAGTGTTGTTATAGGACAGCTTTGGATGAAAATATACAACACAGACTACGGTCTTCTAAATACAATTCTAAGAAAAATGGGATTGGACAATTGCTGCAGAATGTGGCTTGGAGACAAGAATACAGTTCTGGGAGCAACATTCGTGCCTATGTTATGGCAGTACACTGGCTACCACATGCTCTTGATGTACGGAGCCATAAAAGGTATTTCTCCAGAAATATATGAAGCTGCAAAAATAGACGGCTCAGGCTCTGTTAAGACAGCGTTCAAAATCACAATCCCGTTAATAAGGCCAATGCTTAGGGTGTGCTTAACATTTTCGTTAATTGGATCGTTAAAAATATTCGATTTGGTATACGTTCTAACAAACGGAGGGCCTGCAGGCGCAAGCGAAGTTCCTGCGACTTTAATGTACAAGACAATTTTCCTACGGAACAGGTATGGCTTAGGAAGCGCAATGGCAGTTTTCATAGTGATTGAATGTCTTTTATTCACAGTGGCAATTCAAAAGATATTTCCAAAGGATGATGAATAGTTATGGAAAATAAAACCGCAAAAAAAATAACTCCCTCTAAAATAATAATTCAAATTATTCTACTAATTTGGGCAGTAATAAATTTATTTCCTATTTATTGGCTGGCGTCTTTTTCATTAAAAAACAACACAGAAATTTTTGGCGAAAATATAATAGGACTTCCTAGACATTGGATTTTTTCAAATTACAAGGCCGCTCTTGTTGGCGGAAAGGTTGGCCTTTATCTTATGAACAGTCTTCTTGTAACAGGAATAACAGTTGCACTTACATTGGTTTTTGGAATAACAGCCGCATACGCTTTGACAAGAATGAAGTGGAAAGGTCAAAAGGCAATAATGCTTCTTTTTCTAACAGGCCTAATGATTCCTATCCATTCAGCGCTTCTTCCGCTTTTTATAAGCATGAGCAAGCTTAGCCTCTTAAACACTTACCTTGCCTTGATTATTCCATACACAGCGTTTGGCTTCCCAATGGCCATAATGATTATCTCTGGCTTCATAACATCAATACCAAAAGAGCTGGAGGAGTCTGCCTGCATAGACGGAGCATCTATTTACCGAACAGTCTACAGTATTATTGTGCCAATGCTTTTGCCCGCAATAACTACAGTCGCAATCTTTACTTTTATACAGTACTGGAACGAGCTTCTTTTTGCGCAGGTGTTTATAAACAGTGAGAACCTAAAAACACTCACTGCCGGAATTCAAGCAATGTACGGTCAGTATCAGACGGACTGGGGCTCAATAGGTGCAGCCCTGATGATAGCAACTTTGCCAACACTTGCAATTTATTTATGCATGAGCGGGCAGGTGCAGAAGAGTTTCATAGTGGGCGCTGTCAAGGGATAAAATACTTTTGTGTAATTATGAAAGTAAAATTTCTATATTGCCATAAATTTCTAAGATTATTCAAAATTGCTCTAATTTCAGATGTTGCAAAGAAATAGCGCTGTTTAGAAAATCCCGCATTTGCTTACATTTATTGACTAAAATCCTTATTTAGTATAGATTTAGTGTTCACGCTAAATAATGTGGCGTAAAACGCATATAAGGTCTTGACCCAGTTCGTGAGAGACCTATGGAGGAACTAAAGTGGTAAAAATCAGACTTAAGAAGTTTGGTACTCAGAAACGTCCTTTCTACCGTATCGTAGTACAGGATTCAGCAAAGCCTCGTGATGGAACAACAGTTGAAGAAATTGGACAGTACAATCCAATCAATCCTGCTGACACACAGATTGTCTTCAATGAAGATCGTGCTAAGTACTGGCTCGGAGTTGGCGCACAGCCTACACCTATTGTAAAGAAAATCTTCAATACAAAAGGATTGGCGGTCAACGGAAAGAATCTTTCCAAATAATTTACAGAGGAGCGTAAGGGAATGGAAAAAGACCTGATTGAATACATTGCAAAATCATTGGTCGATGATCCCAGTGCAGTCTCTGTAACAGAAACCGAAGGTGAACGCGGTCCTGTTTTACAGTTGAGCGTTGCCCAGGGCGATATTGGTAAGGTTATCGGCAAATACGGTCGTATTGCTAAAGCTCTGCGCACGGTATTAAGTGCTTCTGCCTGCAAAGACGGAAAGCGTTACAGCTTGGAAATAATGGACTGATGACAGAGCATTTTGTAGTTGGAATTGTCCGCGGTTCTCACGGAATAACGGGCGAGTTTAAAGTGGAAAGCGCTTCCGGCGAGTATTCGCATTTTGCAAATATGGAAGAAGTGTCTTTAACAGACGGAACTGTTCAAAGAACATTTAAAGTTGAAAAAACTTCAATTGGCACAGGCTGTTTGTTTATGAAATTAGCGGGAATAAATTCACCTGAGGAAGCTGCAGTTTACAACAGGTGGCAGATCGTAGTTCCACGCGAAAACGCGCATCCTTTGCAGAAGGGCGAGTGGTATATTGAGGACCTAAAGGGCTGCTCAGTAATTGCATCAAAAGAGGCTTTAAAAGAAGCTAAAATTGATGAAGACGTAACGGCGGGTGGTACCGCACCGGCATCAGTTGAAAAAATTGTTGTTGGAACAGTCACAGACGTATTGGAAGGCGGATCAGGTTATCTCGTTGAGATTTCGCTGTCCGAGAGTTGCAGTGTTTTAGTAAAGGGTGTCAATGTTGATTCCGAAGGCAATGAGCATAAATATGATTTACGTGAAGGCCAGAAGGTTTATGTCCCGTTCAATAAAGAATTCTGGGGCGAAGTTGATGTCAAAAAAAGAACAATGCTTCTGATGCACCTCTGGATTCTGGAGTAACTCCATGAAATTTACAGTGCTGACCTTATTTCCCGAAATTCCGCGTGCTTTCTTTGAAAGTTCGATCATGGCAAAAGCGGTAGAGCGGGGAATTATTGCTTACGATTTGGTGAATATCAGAGATTTTGCTTTTGATAAACACCGCACTTGTGATGACGCTCCGTATGGCGGGGGAGCAGGACAGTTGTTGCTGCCTGAACCTCTAGGGCTTGCACTGGACAGTGTAAAGGCTTACAAAAAGCACGTTATTTACGTAACGCCAAGCGGTAAGACTTTCACACAGAAAAAGGCGCAGGAACTTAGTCAGAAAGAAGAAGTAGTTCTTATCTGCGGAAGGTACGAAGGTATTGACCAAAGGATAATTGATTCTTACGTTGACGAGGAAATCTCTATTGGAGATTATGTAATGTCTAGCGGCGAAGTTGCGGCCACAGTCATAATAGATTCAGTCTATAGGCTTGTTAAGGACGTGATTACAAAGGAATCTTTGGACGAAGAAAGCTTTACTGGCAATCTTTTGGAATATCCCCAGTACACAAGGCCAAGTGTGTACAAGGGCATGGAAGTGCCGCCTGTCTTAACAAACGGCAACCACGAGGAAATCCGAAAGTGGCGGCTTAGAAAGAGCCTGCAGAAGACGCTAATGAACAGACCTGATTTAATTTCAACAGCGCGCTTAACAGGAACCCTTACTACAGAAGCCGAAAAGATGATCGAAGAGCTTGCGGAGCATGTTGACCTAAAGCATGACAGCAAGAAACGCAGACGGTTGTTTCAAAAAACAGCAAAAGAGAATCCCACTGTAAAAACAGAAGATTCCACCGGCGGCATAATTCAGGAGAAAAAAGATGGACTTAATTAAAACCATTGAAGAAACACAGAAAAAGCCTGATGCAACACAGTTCAAAGCTGGAGATACTGTAAAAGTATTCTTCAAAATTGTTGAAGGCAAAACAGAACGTATTCAGATTTACGAAGGACTAGTTCTTTGTGTAAAAGGCTCTGGCGCTAAAAAGACTTTCACTGTTCGCAAGGAAAGCTACGGCGTTGGTGTAGAGCGTGTATTCCCTGTTAACAGCCCACGTGTTGTTAAAGTAGAAGTAGAACGCTCTGGCAAAGTACGCCGCTCAAAGATTTACTACGTTCGTGGAAAGGTTGGTAAGGGTGCTAAGATTAAGGAACTTATCAGCAGCAAGGTAGCAGCACAAGTTGCAGCACAGAACGCAGCAGCAGATGCAGCAGCAGAAGCAGAGGAAAAAGCTATTAAAGCAGAAGCCAAAGCAGAACGCGCTTTAGAAGCAGCTTCTGGAAAAGACAAGAAAAAGAAGTAAAATTCTTAAATGAGCAATAGTACTGTTCAGTACATAAAAACTCAAAATGCTGCCTCCGTGAATACACAGAACGTGTTACACGGAGGCAGTTCTGTTTATGTACGTGTTCTAAAAAACAATGGAAATGGAAATTACACAGTTTCTTTTGCAGGCAACAGGTTCAATGTAAAAAGCATGAAGCCTCTTTCTACAGGGCAGTCATTCAATGCTAAAATACAGGAAGGGCAGAATGGGAAAATACTTCTTGTGCCGTCTGAAAAATCAAATGTAGAGTCAATTCAAATACTAAAACAGTCGCAAGTTCTTATGGAAGATGGAAGTCCTGGCTCAGAGCTTTCTTCATATTTAATTGCGCAGGGGCTTGTTCCAAATGCCGCGACAGTTAGCATAATGAAGCTTCTTCAGCAGAGCGGCTTTAAAACTGATGTTAATCTTATGAGAAAAGCACAGGTTGCAGCTTCTAAATTTAAAGGAAATGAAAAACGTGCTGCGGAAGTTGCAATTCTTCTTCTTGAAGATGGAATAGAGCCTACAGAAGAAAACATTCAGAAAATTTTAAGCAAAGGCTATTTGTATTCGTCTGAAGAAAATGAAATGACTGATGGTAAAAACGGAAATGACAATCAGTCTGAAAATAAAAATGACAATCAGTCAAAAGAACAAAATAAACAAAATAATGAAAATAAAAAGTCAGAAGGTCAGTTTCAATATGAAAGCAACAAAAAAACTGATAAAAGCACAGAAAATCTTAACTTGCTAAGCAATTTATATGAAAACGCAGACTGTTGCAATAAAAAAGGCGGCCTGTTGACGTTAATAAATCAAATTGCAAGCAATGAAAATCATTGGATAATTCTTCCTTTCGAATGGAATAATAATGAAATAACTTGTAGTGGAGTAATTAGAGTTTTAATAAATATAAACAATAAAAATATTGAAAAAATCTTGATAAATTGTAAAACTTCAATGAAAAAATACTTTTTTGTGATATATTTTAATGGTAGCAAAGTGAAGGAAGTGCGGTTCTGTACATTACCGCCGCTTTTGCCCTCTGCGGAGTTTTCTTCTAATGATTCCGCTGTTAAAAAAGAGGAAATGCGGCTTGGAGAATTGTTTAGTTCCGGCATGAATTATGATGATTCTGTGACAGTTGCCTATTCCCCCACTGCTTTTATAGATGGTCTTTGCACAGATGGCACACCTCCTGCTTTTATTCAAGGAGCAGTTGATGAATAAAAAAGTAAAAACCGCTATTGCGCTTAAATATCCAGCCAATGCAGACGCTCCTTTCATTACAGCTAAAGAAAAAGGAGCACTTGCACAAAGAATGATTGAAATTGCAAGGGAAAACAATATTCCTCTTGTTGAGGATAAGGTTTTAACTAATGTGCTAACTGTTCAGGAAATTGGCAAATGTATTCCAGAGGAAACTTGGTCAACCGTAGCTAAAATATTTGCATATATACAAAAAGTGGAGAATGAAAATGCAGAAAGATTTTACAAAAATTAATATTGAGAACATAAAAGAAGGCATGAGGTTTACAGCGCCAGTTTTTTTTGAAGATGGAAAAAACATGTTCTTGGCAGAAGGAAAAACAATAAAGCCTTATCATTTGTCAGCAATTAAAAGATGGCAAATTCCCTATCTATTAACTTATGGACATGTTATTGGTGCAGGTGAAGATGCTTCTGTGCCAGAAGGATTGGAGGAGCTAGAGCCTCTTGAAGAATTGTAATCTTCATAATCAGAATAATATAAGCACAGAAAATGCCACAACTTGTCAAAAAGGCAAGTACGGCGAGCAAAAGGCTACAGACTTTCTTATCACAAAATTATACAAAATAATTGAAAGAAATTTCCGCACCCGCTACGGGGAAATAGACATAATTGCAGAAAATAAAGAAACACTTGTTTTTTTTGAAGTCAAATATCTTCCAAACGGCACTTTGGAAACATTGTCGCATGAACTTAATTCAGTAAAACAGCAAAAGATAATTAAAACCGCTAAATTATATCTCCAAAAACATCGAGAATATAGTAACAGGTACATTCAATTTGATGTGCTTGCTATAGATGTGCCGGGACTGGAGCCGGTTCATCATATAGAAAATGCTTTTTCGGAGTAAAATATGCCTTTGACAAAAACAAATGTCTCCACAATTCGTCAATCTGCTCAAACTGTTTCTTTGAATTCAGCGCGTGTTATTGAGCTGCAGAAAAAAATCCAGGATGAAAATTACATCAATAATGCAATAGACAGAATCGCTGTTGTAATAAGCCGTTGTCTTGTTGAGTCAAAAACTCTTACTGGTAATTCAGAAGATTTTCTAAATTGAAGATTGTTTAAAATAAAAAAGCGGCCGTAAGTTACAGCCGCCTATAGTGTTGCCAGGAACCAGAATCGAACTGGCACGGAATGTTAAGTTCCGAGGGATTTTAAGTCCCTTGTGTCTACCTATTCCACCATCCTGGCAAAATTATGTTTATAATATATAGAATTTCAAATACTTTTGCAACACCATAGAACTAACGAATTTGGCTATAAAGGTCAGAAATTTCGTTGCGCCAGTCAGAGTGTGCCTCTTTTGCTTCCCAGTCAATTATCTTTTTAATAGTGAAGTGCTTTGTGTCGTGAACGTTTGGAAAGTTGACAATGCCAAATCTTCCTTGACCAATGTAAGTGATTTTATCACCTTCAGAAAGTGGCTCCTCTTTTTTTAGAGCTTCTATGGCGCAGTCAAAATGAATTGGTGTTCCTGACCCTCTGTCTGCAATTGCTGAGGCCATGTCTGTTATAGGCTTGCCACATTTTGGGCAGATTGGCTGGTTTGTGTTCTTAAATGCGTTAATTGCGGCATCCTCAGATTTTATCTGCTCTTGAGATACCGCGTTTTTTTGAAGCCTTGCTTGTCTTGCTATATCGCGTGGAGAAGGTGTGCTGTTTTTCCAACTGCTTCCGTTGCTACTACCATTTCCATGTCTATGTGAATGTCTATCTCTATTCATGTTTTACATTGTATCGTAAAAAAAATACATTATCCAGTGGTATTTGATTTGCTTGACACAAAAATAATGTGTGAATTATAATCCGCGGCTATGTACAGCGACACTCATTTTCACTTTCCTTTAATTCAAGAAAGAATTGCGGAATTTAACGCAAGCGAATTTCTAATTTCATTAGTCAACAACAAATGTTTTTTTGCACAGGACATTGGCACAAAATGCGATGACTTGCAAAAAAGAATTTCTTATTTTAACAAAGCTTTGTATTCTCTAGATGAAAATCAGAAAGCTGATGTTAATAAGCTCATGCATTTTTCTGCAGGTATTTGGCCTTCACCAGAGGCAATAAAATGCCGTGTTGAACAAATGAATGTTTTGGAAGATGAAATAAAAAAAACAACAGTTGCAATAGGCGCAATAGGCGAGTGCGGCTTAGACCACCACTGGAACCCAAGCGGCGAAGACGGCAGAAGCGAAAGTGATTTTAATAAAGAAATGTTTACAGGTGAAAAAGAATTATTTTTAATGCAACTGAACCTTGCAAAAAAATTAAACAAGCCTGTTGTTGTCCACAGCAGGGACGCTTTTAAAGATACTTATGATTGTATAAGGGAAGCTTCGTATGACAAAGGTGTAATTCATTGCTATTCCTACGGCAAAGAAGAAGCAAAATATTTTTTAGACAGGGGCTGGTATATTTCATTCTGCGGAAATGTGACTTATGCAAAAAAGGCCAAGCTTGAAGATATGATAGAATTGCTGCGATACATTCCAAAAGAAAGGCTGCTTTTAGAGACGGACTCCCCTTATTTAGCGCCTGTTCCTTTCCGTGGCCTGCCAAACACGCCGCTTCTTATAGAAAATACGTATAAATTTGTAGCGGAAAACATAAACGTTAATATTAATGATTTGTGTATTTCTGTTGACAATAACTCTGCGTCCCTGTTTTTATAGCCTTTTTCTTATAAAGTACTATTTTCCGTAAATATCTATTAAAAAAAAATAAAAAATATGGTATAATAAAATCAGCTTTTTAATGTTAATTTTAAGAGTTTTCTTTAAAGTAGAAAGAGTTTTATATGAAAAAAAAAGATCATCTATTAATAATATTTTTATTTTTCTCTTCCGCTTTTGTTTTTGGAAAAACATTTGTTGATACATATAAAGTTACAAAGCTTACAGGCACATGGAATTTTTATTGGAATACACTTGTTACAATGCCAAGCCCAAATATTAAAAGCGAGCCTTGTAAAGTTCCTTCCACTTGGAAATATAATAAATATGGATACGGCACTTATTGCATATCATTAAACAACTTAGATCCTGACACAGTTTATTCATTTATGATGTATGAAAGTCCTGGAACTTCCGCAAATGCTTTTGTAAATGGAAAATTTATTTCAAAGTGTGGAACGGTTTCTACAACGAGAATAAAAGATTCCTGTTCAAAACCATGGATTGTTTCTTTTAAGCCTGACTCAAATGGCAATGTTTTTATTGCTATACAAGTTTCAAACTGGGTCTATAGAAAGGCAGGCCTTTGGAGCTCTGTGTATTTTGGCTCCTATGGAAACATAAGAAATCTTTACAACTGGAGGGTTGCTTTTTCTTCTATTGCAATTGGTGTACTGATTTTTCTTTTCATAGTCAACATAATCTTATTTTTGCTAAACCATCAGCAGAAGTCAAACCTTTACTTTGCGATTGTTTCGCTTATGATGATGGCACGAGTTTTCACATCTGAGTTCAGTGTAATAATGATTATTTTCCCAAATTTTTCTTACAATGTTGCAAGAAAGCTTGAATATCTGCTAGTGTGGGGCGGTCCTCCTTGCTATACATTCTTGCTTGCGTCTTTGTTCCCAGAATTGAATTTGCTAAAAGGCTTTAAGAAAATTATACCGCTTTCAATTTTGTTTATTGGCATAGTGGTAACATTCCTTCCTCTTTCAATAAGCTGCTATTTTGTTATGCCGTTTATAGCTATGGCTTTTTTGATGATTTTTACAATTTGCTTTTCATCAATTAAAAATTACAAATACTTGAATAATGAAAATAAAAGGCAGTTGAACTCTTTATTTATTATTCTAATTGTAATTTCTACATTTCTTCTTTTAAGCTGGATAATAACTGTTACAAACCAGTCATTTAAATTGAGCATTATACCAATTTTATTCATATTGTTTGCTGTAATGCAGTTTCTTGCAATGTCATATAATCAGAGCAAGCTTTTTCAGAATAGGATAGAACAGTCGAATGAATTAAAAAAACTTAATGCCTCTTATGCACGTTTTATTCCAAATGAATTCCTTAGCACTTTGCATAAAAAAAGTGTAACAGAAGTGAAGATTGGAGACCATGAGGAATTGAATATGACAATTCTTTTCATTGCAATAAAAAGTTCCGGTGAAATGGAAAAACAGTTTGATTCGATCTCTGCGTTCTCAAGTGAAGCTGTGCAAATAATTTCAGATAATCATGGCTACTTGAGTAAATTTATTAATAAAGGCATTATGGCTCTTTTTCCTAACAGCGCAATTGACGCAGTATTGTGCTCTTTGGAGTTGGATAAAATTTCGTCACATTTTGATATTGAAGGAATTTCTACAGGAATTCACTTTGGTAAAATGATTGTCGGAACAATTGGCGAAGAGAACCGCCTTGATGATACAGTTATTTCAGACACTGTTAACACCGCGTACAGAATTATGGAATATGCAAAAAGCTCAAATCTTCCTGTTGTGGTTTCCTTAGAAGTTGTTAAAAATTCGCTTAATAAAAATAAATCAATTAAGTATGAACGGATTGGAGAAATAGCTGTTAAGGGTAAAAAAGAACTTGTTGCTATGTACTCATGTCAATATTACAACGCAGCAGCAGAAGAAGAAGGAGCAAAAGATGAAAATAAATAAATCAGCTTTGTTTTTATTATTTTTAGTTTCACTTTTTTTTAACTCCTGCCATAAAATTGAAACAAATGAGACTCTAGGTGCAACAGATGAGCGGGCTGTTGTCAATATTTCAAATCCAGAATTTATGGAAACAAGTTTTTGCAATGTCTCTTCAAAATGGGAATATTACAGAAATAGCTTTTTGAATGCCTCTTTATTTTACAATAATGCAGCAGTCCCTTTAGATAAAATCAGCCCTAAAGCAAACAGCATTGTTTCATTTCCTCATATATGGAAAAAACCACAGGAAACAGCAACTTATCATCTTAGAGTTACTGGACTAAAACCTTCTACTAATTACTCTGTCTTTATGTACGATAGATTTTCCACAGCAGGAGACTTGTTCTGCAATGGAGAGTTTGTTTATTCGTTAGGAAGATGCACTTCTGAATGGACTGAAACAATACCTGAAAGAAAAATGGATGTTGTTGATTTTTCAAGCGATGAAAATGGAATTGCTGACTTAGTTATGCACTGTTCAAATAAAGATTACAGAAAGGGCGGAATATACCACAGCTTTAAAATTGCGGAAGAGAATTATGTTGACAAGTGGTTTCAGACAACCTTTATTATAAGATTATTCTTTATTGGCGCATTGTTAATTATTATTATTTATCAGTTGTCGCTTTTCTTTTTGAATAAGCATAAGAAGTCATTTTTATTCTTAGCAATATTCAGCTTTTTCACAATGATTAGAATTTTGTTTGCTTCGTTCTCTGTAATGCTTGTTTTATTTCCTTCAATACCATATTCCTTTGCTCTCAAAATGGAATTTATACCAATATTTACAACACCAATTTTTTATTGTCTATATATGCTTTCCTCTAACAATCTTTCATTAAGAAAACCTTTTATTATTATTATAGAATTTATTAGCATTGTATTTTTTGTTATTTGTGTTTTTTTGCCAATTTATTTTGTAAATAGAATGGTACCAGTATTTCAAATTTTCCTTGTTATTTCTGCCGCATACGGGCTTTCTTTGACATTTGCCAAGCACCCTGACGGCAAGCGTCATATAAATATATTTGACTTGCTAGGAATGTTGAGTTTGTTTATTGGAATTCTACATGATGTTCTTTCATATTATAGGCTTGAACTTCCTTCATACGACACTGAATGGGTGTTGTTCGGTATAATTTTATTCACAATATTACAGTCAATTAACACTGCTTGGGTTCAGTTTTTAGTCAGTGAGAATATAAAAAAAGTGTCCAATGAAATGTCTGTAATTAACACATCAGCGTACCGTTTTGTGCCACAGGCTTTTTTATCTCTTATTGGAAAAACTGATATAAACACTGTGGAGCCTAATGATTTTTGCAAAAAGAAAATTGCTATAATCAACACAGATATTTGTGGATTCACTACTATTTCAGAAGGCCTTGATTCTTCTGAAGTTTTTAAAATGCTTAACATCTACATGGACTATGTTAATCCTATAATTAGATATTACGGCGGCTTTATAGAAAAAGTTTTAGGCGACGGAGTGGTTGCTGTTTTTTCAGAGGGCGCAGATAAAGCATTGCTTTGTGCGCTTGAAATGCAGGAGGCTATGGTATTGTTGCAGTCTTATCTTACAAAAGACAATCTTCCTACTGTTGAAATTGGCGTTGGCGTCCATTATGGTGAAGTTGTGATTGGAACTGTTGGAAATAAGAATAGAATTAGTGAAGTTATAGTTTCGCCTGTTGTTGATGAAGTAATGGCTATAGAATCGTTTAACAGAATATGTCATGATTCTGTAATTGCAAGCGAGGAATGTGTTAATAACATTGTTGAAAAGGATATTTTCAGTGCGACAGTCATACAGCAGACTAAAGATAAAAAATGCAACGGCTATAATGGAAAAGTTTATGCTATTGGGAAAAGCGTAAAGTATTAAAAAAAACATCCCTGTTTTTTTTAATACTGGCATGAATTGTGAGACAATTCATGCCAGAAGAGCGCACGTCCATGTGCTTACATAAAAAAAAACAGATAAAAAAAGCACTGCAGATAATTATATATAATTTAATCAGCAGGCATTCCGCCGTGTCTCCGTCCAGAAAAACGCTTGCTTGAAACTTCGTTGTAGTGTTACCGCGCTTTCCCCTTCGGACACACAATACGCACCTGCTATTGTGTGTGTGCAGAATTCTTTTCGTGCCAAAGACCCGGCTCCTGCTTTATCAAAATTCACAAAATTATCCACAGTGCTTTATAACTATCAATAATTAGTAATTAACAATTATTATATTCCCAATAAGTCAGAGTAAACCTTTAGCGCTCCGTCGGTTTCTTTTGCAAGAACTTTCTTTGCCAAAGTCTTGCCAAGCTGCACGCCTTCCTGGTCAAAGCTGTTCACGTTCCACATGAATCCCTGGAACATTACCTTGTTTTCATAATGAGCAAGAAGCGCTCCAAGTGTTTCTGGTGTAAGCTGCTTTCCGTAGATTATGGAAGACGGCCTTTCGCCTGCAAAGCATTTGTTAGGGTTTTCGTCGGTCTTGCCGCAAGCAAATGCCACAATCTGTGCCGCAACGTTTGCGCAAAGTTTTTTCTGGCTAGTGGAGCCTTGTATTGTAACATCTTTTCCGGTCTGGTTCTGCTTGAATGCAATGAACTGCAATGGAACAATGTTTGTTCCCTGATGCAAAAGCTGGTAGAAGGAATGCTGTCCGTTTGTGCCTGGCTCTCCAAAAATAACAGAGCCTGTAACGTATGTTATTTTCTTTCCAAAACGGTTCACGCTTTTTCCGTTAGACTCCATGTCTAGCTGCTGCAAGTGCGCTGGAAATCTTGAAAGCGCCTGTGAGTAAGGAAGAACGGCGGTTGAAGGGTAGCCCATTACATTTCTTTCATACAAGCCAATAAGCGCGTCCATTAAGCTTGAGTTCTTTGTAATGTCTTTTTCTGTTGCAAGCTTGTCTTCTTCTGCTGCTCCTTTTAAGAAGCGTGCAAAAATGTCCGGTCCAAATGCCAAGCTAAGAATTGCGCCACCAACAGCTGATGTTGAAGAGTATCTTCCACCTATAAAGTCGTCCATAAAGAATGCGGCAAGATAGTCTGGGCTTTTTGCAAGAGGGCTTGTTTCGCTAGTAACAGCGATCATGTGGTCTGCTGGGTTCAAGCCTTTGCTTTTAAGATAGTCTTTTACAAAAGATTCGTTTGTTAAAGTTTCAAGTGTTGTGCCGCTCTTTGAAACAAGAATAAAAATTGCGTGCGAAACATCTGTGCTTGCAAGAACTGTAGCCGCGTCGTCTGGGTCAACATTGCTTATGAACTTTGCTTCCATTTTAAAACAGTTGTTTGCTTTTGCCCACTGCTCAAGAGCAAGGTACATTGCGCGTGGACCTAAGTCGCTTCCGCCAATGCCAATCTGAACTACAGTGTTGAACTTTTCACCTTTCTTATTTGCAATTTTTCCAGAGTGAACTTTATCTGCAAAATCAGCAATGCGTTTCTGCTGCTCTTCGTAGAAAGAGCGTTTGTTAATGCCGTCAACTACAACGTCTTTTCCAAGCTGGCCTCTTGTAAGCTGGTGAAGAACCATTCTTTTTTCACCAAGATTTACAACATCTCCATTGTAAAGCGATTCGTATTTCTCAAGAAGCTGGTCTTCTTTTACAATTGATTTGAAAACAGAAAGAATCTGTTTGTTAACCTGTTTAGCAGCGTAGTTGTAAGTAAGCCCGTTGCTCATTGGAATTGAATATTCTGCGACTCTTTTAGCTCCAGCGGCTCCAGTCAAAGATTTTGCAACAGAAACTGCGCCTTTAAGAGTCTGAAGTTTTTTAAAACCTTCAATCTTATTCAAATTCTCCCAGGAAATAGTTGATGCCATAAAATGCCTCTTATTTATATAAATAAAGTACAATGAATATATCAAAAATTTATTCAATTATCAATTGCTTATATTCACCATTTATAGTCCACAATTGACAATTAGAAAAGACCATTGACATTAAGCATTTAAAAATGATAATTAGAATTGTTATGAAAAAAACTTTTAGACTAGGATTGATATTGATGTTTTCACTTTTTATTCCAACAGCAGTTTTGCATTCTCAAAATACAAAAAAAGAAAAGCTTCATGATTTATACAAAACTCAAGATGTAAATGGTTTTATGCCTGAACAAGTTTACATAAAAACTATGACTCAGACGTACTGCAAGAATTATAGCTTTGTTGTAGTTGACGGCAGAATATATGTTAAAAGAGACGGAGATGAAAAATGGATTTTGTTCTTAAAAAAAGGCCTTCCTTTTAGCGAGGAAAGCAAAAGAAAAAAATCTTATTTTAAAACACCGGAAGCAGTCCGTGAAATTTGCGCCGACGCGGACAGCCTTTTTGCATTTGATGAGAACGGCGCTATGTACAACTGCTACATAAACTCTGGAACAAAGGAAAAACTTTTTGTATGGAAAAAGATATTCGGTTTTCCAAAGAAGAACCCTTTAATTCAGAACGACCTTGTGCTTAACAAGCGCGGGTGGGGCATGGGGGTAAGACGGCAGGACATTTTGTGGTACACAGACATTTTTGGAAACGAGCACCACTACGGAACAATGGGCCTTGAGACAATTTACTTTTTAACAGAAGACGGGCAGCATATTCGTTTTACAGACAGCGGCCTTCCTCCAGATTTTAGCCGTTCAATTAGATGCCCTCTTGATGGAAAATTTGTTGCGGAAAACATAAGCGTTTCTGGAGACACAATTTTCTTAATTGGAAACGACGGCTCTATGTACACCCGCTTGATTGACTTTGACACAATGGGCTGCGATCCTATGTTCTTTAAATATACATACGATTATTCAGCTCAAAAATACAAAGGCACAAACTATCTTTCTAACTATTCAGAGTGGGGCTTGCCAGCTGAAGGATGGAAGAAGCAGGAAGACATTCCTCTTTTAGGAATTGCAAAACTTACAAGGGCAATAAGCATTGCTCAGAACGGGCAGGGCAACAATGCGCGTGAGCTTCGTGTTGCGGGCACTAGTGAAACTGGAAAGGCTGGCTACTACTTCAAGCAGCTGAATGAAAAGAACTGGAGCTTTAAGCCTGTAAAACTTGATCTTTCAGAAGAAATATTTTTAGACAACACAAAGCCTTCTGAATTGCCGAAAGAAGATTATGCTTACAAAGGCTACCTTTCTAAAAACGACACAACGTTGAGCGAATATACATGCTCATTAAAAAACTTCTCATTAACAAGTGAAGAAAAAAGTATTTTAACAATTACACGAAATAAAGAAAGTGTTTCTATTGTTGTTTATCCAATTGAAATGTGGACTTATGTTCTGCGCTACAATCCTGGCTATGACGGAAGCGCAAGAAGTTATTTTTTAACTGCTGAATTTGACAGTAAGAAATTTGACGGTCTTTCTAATGACTTTAAAAATTTGCTTGATGATATGTTCGGTGACAAGAACCACAAATTGTTCGCGTTTAACGCCGAGGCTACAAATAAATATTTTCAAATTGATTTTACAGGAAAAGAACTTCGCTCTTTAAGCAGCCCGCTTGCTAAGTCAAACAAGTACACTATGTTTATGACAACAGACGGCGCCGCGGAAATTCATCCTGACGTGTACAAAGGCTCCCTTGTTCTAACACAGCCTCTCATTCAGGAAGCGTCCAACTCGGACTTGCTTATGCCAGAAAAAGAGACTTACACAATAAGGGACCGCTCTGAGCTTTTAAAGAAAGTTGAGGCAAATGAAAACTACAAGGCTAAAGTTCAAAACGAAATTGATTTGACAAAAGAATATGAAAAGAAAACTGACACTTCCCGCTGGGGCTACAATGCAATTGACTTGCTTACAACTGTTACTTTCTTGAATAAGATTGACTTCCCAAAAATAAAGACAATGACATCTTACGGAAGCGAACTGATGAATACAAATGCAGAAAGCTTTGCTCGTTTGGCCGACTATAAGGAATGGTGCTACCCGCATATTCTAGAGATTGTCGATTTAAGAATAAAGGCTTATTCAGAAATATTGGAAGATTTTGATGGCGATGAAATAAGTGTAAAAATAAACCCTCGGTTCTGCAACACGTTCCCTGAATATTTTAAGCTTGTTGATTTGCCAACATCTGTAGATGGCTTTTCTTCTTCAGCAGATTCAAAGGCTCAGCTTGCTCAAATAACATTTATTTCATACGTGCCGGGCTTTCTTCTTCAGCTGCAGGATGAAACAAACACGACAGTTCTTATTGAATTGCAAAATTCCGCAAAGTTAATCTACAGCCGCTCTTCTGAGCAACAGCTTTCTGACCATCCGTTCATTGTGCCAGTTACATTCCAAACAGTTTTTGTTCCAACAGACAATTCTGGTGAAAAGAAAACAACAGTCGCAAAAATAGAAAATCTTTCTTCCAAGAAGGGCAGCCTAGTGTGGGACGGGCAGACATTGAGCATTTCTGTTAAGAATACGCCTTTTACTTCTGTAGAGCTTTTTAGAGGGAATGCGAAGTAACGGTGCTAATTCTTACAGCGATAAAAAATACATGGATGTATTTTATTCTGTATTGACTTTTCTGTATATTTATTCATAATTTATGTATAATATTTAAAGAATTTCATGTTTTTTATGCTTTTTGCCTAGAAAATATGCAAAATGGAGCTTATTTTGAAAGAACGACTTACACGCTTAAAGGCAGTTCGCAAACTGATTAAAAATTATAGAATAGAAAGCCAGGAAGAACTTTTAGGATATTTGCAAAAAGAAGGTTTTGAAGTAACGCAGGCGACTCTTTCTAGAGATTTGAAGCTTTTAAAAGTTGGCAAAATAAGCGACGGTCATTCAGGCTATGTCTACACACTTTCTGATGAAGATGAAAGACGTGAAAGCGAGCAGATTTATGTTCAGGACTTTTTACGCGGATATGTAAGCATTGAATACAATGGTAATATTGTTGTTGTAAAAACATTTGGCGGACATGCGGACTCTGTTTCAAACGCGCTTGATGCTTTTAACATGGACGAAGTTCTTGGAACAATAGCAGGCGACAACTGCATTTTTGTTTGTCTAAGAGAAGGAATCACGGGTGAACAGTTCCTTGCAGCGCTAAAACTTCGCATACCAGAACTTGAGGAATAATACAAATAAAAATACATCCTTGTATTTTTATTTGTGGCAAGAATTATCTAAAGAAGCAAAAATGTAAGCGGTAATTCTTGCAATTATTAGAGCGCACATCGTGTGCTTACTTGGTTAAAAAACAGAAAATATCTAAATCAGAGTTACGTATGTTTTTCCTGTGCCGCCGTCTTCTGGCGGGGCAAAATGAAATTCCTTAACGCCGGGGTAGTGTGAAAGATAGTCCTGAACCGCCTGCTGCAAAATGCCCGCTCCCTTGCCGTGAATTATAGAAAAGTTTTTAAAGTTGCAGATTGCGCACGCGTCAAGCTGCTTTTCTAGAACCCTCATTGCCTCGTCGCACCTCATGCCTAAAAGCCTAAGCTCAAACTTCGGCCGTTCAGACTCATTGTTTGAAGAGCCTCTTCCTGACTCTGTTTCTATAACAAAAGAAGGCGTGTTTTTAAATTCTGACTTTGACTTCACTACAAATATTTGCGACTGTGGAACGTTCATCTTCAAAGAGCCAAACTGAACTCCCCATACGCCTTTCTTATTTTCGTTAAGCAAAATGCCGTTGCGCTTTGAAGGGCCTACAAGAACTTCAGTCCCTGGAACAAACAAATCTTCAACAGTCAATTCTTTTTCAAGTGATGATTTTTTCTTTTTATCATTATGAACAAAATTAAGTGGAGTGGCGTTTGCAAATGCCTCTTTGCTGGAAACACGGCCCTTCTTGTTTTTCTTTGTTGCGCCAGAATGTGATTTTGCCTTTGAAATTAGAATGCCGTTTTCTGTAAGGCGCGCCTCTTCTTTTTCCGCGTTGATTTTCTGCTGAGTTAAGTCGGCCGTCTCTTTTTCAAGAGAATCATTTTGTGAATTCACTTTATCAGTTAAATTATTTATAAACTGCTTTGAAGCTAAAGTCTTTTCCCTTGTAATTTCACCTTCGCGAATCTCACGGATTAAATTTTCAAGGGAGCTTCTTGTCTGCTCAAGAAATTCAGTGCTCTTTCTATGCTCCATGTCCTTTAGCTCAATTTCACGTTCTTTAAGCGCAATTTCCTTTTGCTCAAGTCTGAATGCTTTTTCTTCTGTCTGTGCTTTGCTTTTAAGCTCTTCCTGCAAAAGCCCGTCAAGCTCCGTGTGCTTAGCGGTGAGGCCTTTTATTAAAGTGCTGACATCAGCCTGCTCTGTTGAAATATATGTTCTTGCCTGCTGCACAACTTTTTCCGGCAGCCCGCTTCTTTGCGCAATGTCAAGCGCATGGCTTTCTCCTGGCACTCCCATTAGCAGCCTGTATGTTGGCGTAAGGTTTGTTGTGTCAAATTCAACAGATGCGTTTATGCAGCTTTCATGAGTGTAGCCGTAATTTTTTAAGATTCCGTGGTGTGTTGTAACAAGAACAAAAGCTTTTTTTTGTATAAGCGAATCTAGAACCGCCATGCCAATAGCGCCGCCTTCCTGCGGGTCAGTGCCGCTTCCAAGTTCATCAAGAAGAACTAAACTTTTTGCATCGGCATGATTCAATAAAAAAGCAATGTTTTTCATGTGGCTTGAGAATGTGCTTAGCGACTCGTCAATTGACTGCTCGTCTCCTATGTCAGCGAACACTCCGTTAAAAATAGGAAGCCTTGTTCCTTCCGCGGCAGGTATTGGAAATCCAGCCTGATTCATAAGCGCAAAAAGCGCGACTGTTTTTAATGTGACAGTTTTTCCACCAGTGTTAGGGCCTGTTATAATCAGAATGTTTTTTCCGTCGTGAAAGTGAATGTCAACGGGCACCGCCTTTTCTGCAAGAAGAGGGTGGCGCGCTTTGCAAATGTCAGCTGGCTCTACACTAAGGTCTGCTGTCTCCGCGAATATTCCATGAGTGTCGCTCTGGTAGCGTGCCGTTGCAAATGTCACATCAAACTGCATCATTATATTTAATGAAGCGCTGAAGTCTTCTTTGTAGCTTCCAAGGTTTTCCGTAAGCTCTTTAAAGATTTTTCTTTTTTCTGCCTCAAGCTCAAATTCAGCCTGAATCAAGTCGTTGTTTGCGCGGACTACTTCGTCCGGCTCAATGTAGACTGTCTGCCCTGAAGCGCTTACTTCGTGGATAATTCCCTGAATCTCGTTGCGCTTGTCTGCCCTTACTGCAAGAAGCTGGCGGTCAGCCCTGTACGCTGGCACGTTTGACTGGAGTACATTGTTAAGAGCGGAGTTGCTTGTGTATTTTCTAATAGAATTTTCAATTTCTTTTTGAAGCGAGCTTATCTTTGCGCGTATTGCCCGTAGTGTAGGCAGGTCCTTTAGTTCTCCGCTTGTGTCGATTATGGAAAAAATTAAGTTCTGCGCCTGCTTTAAAGACGGCATGTTTGACGCCATAAGAGAAAGCTTTGGCAAAGGCATTTCAAGACCAGCCGATGTTATTGAGTCCTGCGCCCTGCATGAGCTTAAACAGAAAAGCCCCAGCGCGAATATTTGCTCCTGTAAAAGCGCCGCCCCTTCAACTCCAAGAATTGGAATTATTTTTGCAATTGGCGGCCATGAAGAAACAGCCTGCTTCCTTGAAGAATGAATGTATGTGTTCCATTCGCGCCCCATGTCCTTAAGAGTGTTTATTTCTTTTTCATCAGCACTAGGCTCGCGGGTTAAAAGCTGTTCTTTTCCTTCTTCGCTTATGCAAAGCGACGCAACTGCTTCCCTTATGCGGTAAAAATCAAGCTGCCTTGCGATTTCCCCAGAAAGAAAAGTTTTTGCAGTGCAATTAGAATCTATTTCAGTTTCATTCAAAATCAAATATTCCCCTTAAAATAATTATCAATTGTCAATTACGAATTATCAATTTCTTCAATTCACCATTGACAATTGACAATTGCTCCCAACTGTTCAGGCTTTTCAATTATAACACCAGCCCCATGGGCTTTAAGAAAATCAGAGGACCTGAACCCCCAGCTGCATGAAACGCACTTCACTCCGACATTTTTTGCAGTTGCTATGTCAACATCAGAGTCGCCTACATAAATTGTGTTTTCCTTTGGTATTCCAAATTCGCCAATAACTTTGTTGACAGAGTCAGGGTAGGGCTTCCGTCTTATTCCTTCCTTTTCACCTGCGCAA
>JBAXYY010000009.1:0-30411 GCA_041670585.1 Treponema sp.
ATTTAATGCTATTACACAGCTATTGCCCGCATATTCACAAGGAATCTCTTCATCTGCGCTGCCCATATCTGACTGCTGTGATGTAATTTTAAGGCTTCCTGCTTCAATGTTAAAATAAATACGGCCAGCTTTTTTATCAACCATCAAAGCCACACGTTTTAAAGCGTCAACCAAATCAGATTTTGTTACTTGAAAACTGTAAAGCTGTTTTTCTGGAATAACACGCTTATAATTTGGGAACTGTCCTTCAAGTAGAACTGAACCAAATTTGTAATTTCCAAACTTAAAGAAAATCATTTTATCAACTATAGCAATTGAAATATTTCCTTCGAGCGGCGCATGTTTTAAAATTATGTTCAGTACTTTTGGATGAACTATAGCTGCAGGAAAATCACTAACTCCAGAAAGCAAAGATTTAGAAGCAAAGCTCAATCTTCTGCCGTCAGTTGCAACAAGATTAAGATTATCTCCTTTCTTTTCAAAATAAACACCGTTCATAAAATAACGTGTTTCATCTTCACTTACTGCAAAAGAAGTCTGGCTAATCATTTCTTTTATTTCTTTAGCTGGAACTTCAAAATAAGGGACATTCTCTGCAGAATCAAAATCAGGGAACTTTTCCTGAGACATGCTCTTTATTTGAAATTTAATTTTTTTAGAAACAGGTTTTATAATTACAGAAACAGCTTGGTCTTCACCAACTGTTGTCTGATTAAATTCAATTTCACCTTCTGGCAAAGAAGTAAGAATTCCCATAAATTTATCACAATAAACTGTTGTGGAACCTTCCTCTTGAACCTGCACAGGTATTTTTGTTTCAAAGTTTACTTTTATATCAGTAGCTTTAATTAAAAGTGTATTGTCTTTTGCTTCTAACAACACATTAGACAAAATAGAACCTGCATTTTTTGTTGAAATGATTTCTTGTGCAATTGATATTTCTTTAATCATTGCATCTTTGTCAAAAGTAAACTTCATATAATTCTCCTAATAAAATAATATTTTTTCAATTTATACACTCATATTCTATATTAATATATATATATAAATTTAATAATAATAGTAATAAGCCTTGTGAATATCTGTAAAAGTAATTTATTTCTAAATAATGTAATAAATTAAAATGTGCAAAACTTAAATTCTTAAAACACATTTTTTACACTTTTTCACAACAAAAAAACTTATCTACAATTTATACACAACATTTTATCATATTGTAAACAAATTGTCTTGCTATATTTTTCATTTCTTATAGTCTTTTATCTCCCTAATTAAGAGTTGAATTGTTGAATTTAATGATGAATCTGTTTTAAGCTGCTCTTCAACTTTTTCAAAACTGTGCATTGCTGTTGTATGATCCCTTCCACCAAATTCATTGCCTAGCTCTGGAAAAGAATACTCAGTTATTGTTCTTGAAATATAAATTGCAATCTGTCGTGGAATAACAAATTTCTTATCACGCTTTTTGCTTTTTATATCAGATAGAGAAATATTATAATGTTCTGCAACAACTTTTTGAATTGTTTCTATTGTAATTGAACCATTAGAAGGCTGGCTGAATGTGTCACGCAACTGTTCCTGTGCAATTTGAATAGTAAGGTTTTTGTTTATAAGCTCTGAATATCCAAGCATTTTATTTAAGCAAGATTCCAAATCACGAACGTTTGTCTGAACATTTTTTGCTATATAATCAACAACATCAGCTGGAATTGATTTTCCTGTGATTGAAAGTTTCTTTTCAAGAATAGCTTTTCTTGTTTCATAGTTTGGAGGCTGCAAATCAATTGACATGCCACGAGAAAACCTTGTTTTAAGGCGGTCCTCAATTTCTTTTAATTCAGAGATAGGCCTATCGCAAGTGAAAACCATTTGTTTTTTATTGTTGTACAATTCTTCAAATGTATAAAACAGTTCTTCTTGAGTTGCCTTTTTACCTTGCAAGAAGTGAATATCATCAAGAAGAAGAACATCAAGCTTTCTATATTTTGATTTGAACTTTTCTATAGTTTTGCTTCCAATTGATGAAGTGAATTCATTAGTGAAATTTTCAGCGCTGACGTAGCATATTTTTACATCATCGCCTTTTTCATTATAAATGTAGTTTCCAATAGACTGCATAAGGTGAGTTTTTCCAAGACCTACACCGCCATAAATAAGTATAGGATTGTAAGCTTTACCAGGGTTTTTAGCTACAGCAAGAGATGCGTTGTAAGCAAAAACGCTGTTGTCGCCTGGAACAAATGTGTCAAATGTATAATCTTCCCTAAGCTGAGGGTGCTTTCTTGAAGTTTTTACTTCTTTGCTTTGAAATTGAACATTGATTTTTAATTCATTATCAGTGTTGTTTTTCTTAATTTGATTATTTTCAAAAGGAATTTCTTTATTTTCAACTGAATTTTCATTTTTGACTTCAGTTTTTGGCTTTAAAATGTACTTAATAGAAATATTTTGGCCAGTAAGCTCCTGAATTTTATTCTGAATGTCAGAAACATATCCTTTATCAGACATAGTTTTCCACATAAAGTCAGAAGGAACAGACACAGTTATTTCGCTAAGAGTGTCTTCAACATATTCCATATTGAACCAGAGCTTAAATTCATCTTCTAAGTTTTTACTTTTGTATTCTTCGTGTATTTGTTTTAATGCTTCTTCCCAGAAAACACGGTAATTTTGTTCGTTCATAGTTTCCTATTATAACCCGCCTTTACTTTTTCTTTCAATACAGGTATACTTATTTTCTCTAAATCTTCTATTATAAGCAAGAATTTATAATATCGAATATATCATAAAAATGAAGGAATTTTAATATGAGTGATTCTTATTCAGCCAGTACCATTCAGGTTTTAAAAGGACTTGAAGCAGTTAGAAAACGCCCTGGAATGTACATTGGGTCTACAGGACCAACAGGTTTGCATCACCTTGTCTATGAAGTAATTGATAATAGTATTGATGAAGCAATGGCAGGATTTTGCGACACAATCACAGTTGCACTTGAAAAAGATGACATTTGCCGCGTTGTAGATAATGGACGTGGTATTCCAGTTGATATGCACCCTACAGAACATATAAGCGCATTGGAGCTAGTTTTAACTCGTCTTCATGCAGGCGGAAAGTTTGATAAAAAGAACTACAAAGTTTCTGGAGGTTTGCACGGTGTTGGTGTAAGCTGCGTTAACGCTCTTTCTACATGGATGGAAGCAACTGTTGAAAAAGACGGCAAAAAATACATGCAGAGGTATGAAACAGGCATTCCAAAGACAAAAGTTGAATGTATTGGCGACTCACCAAATCATGGAACAACAATTCGTTGGAAGGCTGACAAGACAATCTTTACAGAAACAACAACATATAATTTTGACACACTTTCACTTCGTTTTAGAGAGCTTGCATTTTTAAACCCAGGAATAACAATCATATTCCGTGATGAGCGTCTTGAAAAACCAAAGGAAGTTATTTTTAAATTTGAGGGCGGCATTAAACATTACGTAAGCTACCTTGATGAAGGCAAGACTGTAATTCCAGAAGAGCCTATATTTATTAGCGGTGAAGAAAGCGGCGTGCAGATTGAGCTTGCAATGCAGTACAACGACGGCTATTCAGAAAACATTTATTCTTATGTAAACGACATCAACACATATGAAGGTGGAACACATTTAGACGGATTTAAGATTGCGCTTACAAACGTAATGAATAAATTCTTAGAGAACAATCAAAAGCTTCAGAAGAAAATTGATAAAGATGAAAAGCTAACAGGTGATGATGTCCGTTCTGGTTTAACGGCGGTTCTTTCAATAAAAGTGCCAGAGCCACAGTTTGAAGGTCAGACAAAGACAAAACTTGGAAATAGTGAAGTTCGTGGCTATGTAGACAGCATGGTTCGTGACAAGCTTACTGCTTTCTTTGAACAAAATCCTAAATTAGTAGAGCAGATTCTAGAAAAGGGAGTAGGTGAAGCGGCAGCTCGTATTGCGGCAAGAAAAGCAAAAGATGCAACTCGTAGAAAGAGCGGCATAGACAGCTTTGGACTTCCTGGAAAATTAAGCGACTGTTCTTCAAAAGACCCTTCAGTTTGTGAAGTGTATATAGTGGAAGGAGATTCCGCTGGTGGTTCTGCAAAAAAAGGAAGGGACTCTAAAACACAGGCAATTCTTCCACTTTGGGGAAAAATGCTTAACGTAGAAAAAAGCCGTGCAGAAAAAGTTGTGAACAATGAAAAACTACAGCCAGTAATTGCTTCATTGGGAACAGGTTTTGGCAAAGATTTCAACATTGAAAAATTGCGCTACCACAAAATTATAATCATGGCAGATGCCGATGTTGACGGTTCACATATTAGAACACTTCTTTTAACATTCTTCTTCAGATACATGCCACAAATTATAGAAGACGGCTATGTTTACTTAGCAATGCCTCCTCTTTTCAAAGTTTCATACAATAAGAAAGTTTGGTATGTGTACGATGATGATGAAAAAGCAGACATTATAAAAAGCATAGGTGTTGATTCTTCAAAACTAAGTGTTCAGCGTTATAAGGGACTTGGTGAAATGGACGGTACTCAGCTTTGGGAAACAACAATGGATCCAGCCCGCAGAAAGATGATGCGTGTAACAATTCCAGATGCAATTGCAGCTGACAGAATATTCAGCACATGTATGGGAGAGGAAGTAGAGCCTCGCCGTAAATTCATAGAAGAAAATGCTGTCTATGCAAATCTTGATGTTTAATTTGAAAAGTAAGTAATTAAGAAAGAGCAAGTGTGGAGTATATAAATGGAAAACGAAATTAAAACACCAGAAGGTGGAACTCTTATAAATATGCCTATTGATCAGGAAGTAAAACGCGCCTACATAGACTATTCAATGTCTGTAATTGTAAGCCGTGCTTTGCCTGATGTTCGTGACGGTCTAAAGCCAGTTCATAGACGTATTTTGTACGCAATGGAAGAACTTGGACTTCACAACAACGGTCCAACAAGAAAATGCGCTAAAATTGTAGGAGACGTTCTTGGAAAATACCACCCGCATGGAGACGCTTCTGTTTACGATGCACTTGTTCGCTTGGGCCAGGACTTTTCAGAAAGATACACAGTAATCACACCACAAGGAAACTTTGGTACAATCGCTGGTGACCCTCCAGCCGCCTACCGTTACACTGAAGCTAAAATGGCCAAACTCGCAGAAGAGATGGTCGCTGACATAAACAAAGACACAGTAGACTTTATTCCAAACTTTGATGAAACAACAAAAGAGCCAACTGTTCTTCCAGGCAAATTTCCATTTCTATTAGCAAACGGTTCAAACGGAATTGCTGTTGGTATGGCGACAAACATGCCACCTCATAACTTAAGGGAAATTGCGGCCGCAGTTAGCGCTTATGTTGATAATCCAAATATTGAAATTGATGAACTTATAAAATACATAAAAGGCCCAGACTTCCCAACAGGTGGAATTATTTTTGGTAGACAGGGAATTAAAGATGCCTACAGAACAGGCCGTGGAAAAATCTTAATCCGTGGAAAGTTCAATATTGAAGTAAGCAAAACAGGAAAAGAAACAATTGTATTTACAGAAGTTCCTTATCAAGTGAATACAAGGGTTCTTTGTGAAAAAATAGGCCAGCTTGCCCGTGATAAAATAATTGATGGCATAAGCGGAATAAATGATGAAACTTCAGACCGTGTAGGTATGAGAATTGTCATAGACCTAAAACGTGGAGCAAATACAAAAGTTGTAATAAACCAGTTGTTCGCAAAAACTCCGTTGCAGTCAAGCTTTGGTGTTATAAACCTAGCGCTTGTAAAAGGCCGCCCAGAGATTCTAAATCTAAAACAGCTTGTACAATATTTTGTAGAGCACAGGGACAACGTTGTAACAAGAAGAACTCAGTTTGACTTGCGCAAGGCAAAAGAACGCGCTCATATTTTGGAAGCATTGATTATTGCAATCAACAACATAGATGAAGTAATTAGAATAATCCGTGGAAGCCGAGATGCACAGGACGCAAAAGCCGGACTTATGAAAAGGTTCAACTTTGATGATGTCCAGTCACAGGCAATTGTAGATATGCAGCTCAAGCGTCTTACCCATTTGGAAATTGATGACCTCAAAAAAGAAATGGCGGAACTAGAAGCATTGATTGCCCACTTGGAAGACCTGCTTGCACACCACGAAAAAATACTTGCACTCATAAAAACAGAAACAAATGAAATTGCAGAAAAATACGGTGATGACCGCAAGACAGATATTGTAGCCGGCGAAGTTGAAGAAATAAATGTTGAAGATATGATTAAGCAAGAAGATATGGTAATTCTTATTTCAAAGCTTGGTTATATAAAAAGAGTAGCAGCTTCAACATACAAAACGCAGGGTAGGGGAGGCCGTGGAGTAAACAGCGCCAACCTTGTAGAAGAAGATTATATAAACCAAATGTTTGTGGCAAGCACACATGATTACTTAATGTTCATTACAAACGAAGGCAAAGCATATTGGATTAAAGTGCATGAAATACCAGAAGCAAGCAAAACAAGCCGTGGTTCACATATTAAAAGTCTGCTTCAAGTAAGTGCCAATGAAGAAATTACAACAATTGTAAGCCTTAAAGATTTTACAGATGATGTTTACTTGTTCATGGCAACAGCAAATGGCGTTGTAAAAAAGACACCAACAAGCGACTTTAGAAATGCAAAAGCAAGGGGAATGACAGCAGCCCGTCTTGATGATGGCGACAAATTAGTAAGCGCAATTCTTTCAAGCGGAAATGATGAGCTGTTGCTTGTAAGCAGAAAAGGTCAGGCACTTCGCATAAGTGAAACAGACGTTAGACCAATGGGCAGAGCAAGCCGCGGTGTAACAGGAATGAAGTTAGCAGCAGATGATGAACTTTGTGCCGCAATCCACGTAGAAGAAGATGCCAAAATTTTTGTACTAACAGAAAAAGGAATTGGCAAGCGTGTAGACTTCAATGAATTCAATGCTCATGGAAGAGGAACCGGCGGTCAGAAGGTATTTGGTAATATAGAAGAGAAAGGCGAAATAATTGGCGCTCTTACTGTAAAAGATACAGACGCTGTAATGTGCATAACAGGACAGGGCGTTTCTTGTAGAGTAGAGGCAGCTCAAATTTCAAAACAAGGTCGTGCTTCATCAGGCGTAAAAGTAATAGACATAAAAGATCCAGACTACGTAATTGGAATTGATAGAATTGCTAGGGAAGATGAAGCCAAAGAAGAAATACCTGCTGCAACAACAGAAGATTCAACAAGCGAACCACCTCAAGTTAATGATGATTCTGAAACTGCAAATGATTCAACTGATGATGGAGAAAAACCAACAGAAGATTCAGAAAACTAGTATAATTCTTTGTAATATAAAGAAATATCTATAAAACAAGCGGTTGTTTTGAAAAAAGATAAATTCTTTTGATAAACAGCCGCTTTTTTTTAATAAATTTGTGTTTTTTATAAAAAAATACATGACAAAACGCTAAATATTGTGTATACTTTATAAAAGCTAGGGGATATGTGCATCGCTTTAGCTTTGAATGTAGTAAGTTGCACATTAAGTAAAAAATAAGATTTGTTAGTGTGATTGTTCTCCCGGCAATTATATCAAACAAATCAAACCCATCAGACGCCGGACAAGCTTTTCCCAGTTTGCCCGGTTTTTTATTTTAAAATAATAAGAATGTTGACTCTTGGCAAAATGGAAATTTATCAAATTTGTTTCACGTGAAACATATCTTATAAAAATAATTATAGATTTTCACCAATGTAATTAGCAGCCTGTAGAAGGGAGTTATGTAGTAGAATGGTTATTATTTCATATATAAAGGCATTTCTAAAAACTCAGCTTGTGTTTTTTCAAAGCTGGCTGAGAGTTTTATGTTTCTGTAATAGAGCGACTTAGAACATTATACTTTCAAAGTTGCTTCTAAAGGCTAAAGTTTTTAGAGGCTTCCATAAACATTTTTATTTGAAAAAGAGATTCTCCTTTGTTTTATTAATGATGAAATTATCGTCTTACACCAATGAAATTAGAGGAAAGTTATTTGTTACGAAACACACTTTACGTAATGATATAGAAATTCTGTAGAAAATTGTTTCACGTGAAACAATTATTTATGGCTGAGTTCGTAAATTCTAGAAGCATTATTGTGGGAAACGAAATAGAGTTTACAATGATGAAATTAGAGGTGTTCACCGAGCTTGTCGAGATAAGGTGTTGCTTGTTGAATTAGAATGACAAAAATTATTGTTTTAAGAATATAGCAAAAAGATTTGCTATATATAATTTATTTGGCATTGTTAGTAAATAAAGTAGAGTCTACAATGATAGATTATTTACCAGCTTGTCGAAGTGAGGTTGCTTGTTAAATTAGAATGACAACAATCACTTTGTTTATTATACATAATTTAAAGATGTTTCACGTGAAACATAATGTATGTTATGTTTTCTGATTGAAATAGAGAAGAGATACTTTTACTAAGAAAATATTAGAATTAGTTGATCTCTATATACAAATAAAATTGAGTAATAAAAGTGTGATTGTTAGAGATAAAATAAGTGATGTTTACAGAACTATTATATTTTTGACAATCAACATATAAAAAAGTATTTCTAATAAAATATGTTTGTAAATTAAGTGATATGTAAAAAAATGTCATTTCGAGAAACAAAGTGGACGTAACAATTATGCTTAGCTTCTTTGCATTGAAAAATTATTTATAAATCATCGTCCTTTCGATGTTACAATCCTTTATGCAATAAGCATGTTTTTAAAACAGATTCCTCCATTTTAGTCGCAATGACAGTGTTCATTGTATTTACGGACATAGCCCTTATTTTTGACAATCAGTTATATAAAAGATCATTTCTAATAAAATATGTTTGCAGATCAATTTATAAGCAAAAGTATTATTGCGGGAACGAAGTTTCTAGTCTATCTCTTAATAATAAAGAGATTTATTAATTTTCATTTTATAGTGATAAACTGAGCGATGTTCACCGAGCTTGTCTGGGTGAGGTGCTTGTCGAACTAGAATGACAAATAATTTTACGGACATAATCTCTAATAAAAAGATGCTACAATAGCTAAATAAAAGTTTCACGTGAAACAATTCTGCCAAATAATTATATGGAATAGAAGAAAAGGTATAGTCTGAATACAAAGAAATGAATATTTAATAAAGGTTATGTCCTGATGAAAAAGGAATGAGGCGGCTATTTCTTATATAAATATGCACTTTTATAAAACAGATTTCTTCACTTCAAGCTTATAATAAGCTAGTCAAACTAAAATGGTATTAATCACTTTATTTACTGATATAGTCTTAATAAAGAAAATTTGCTGGAAAGGAAATTTCTACACTTAGTTTGTAGATGGATTAGTATAATAGAGTTAATTCTATTTACGAACATAGCCATTTATGAAAGAGTAGTTGGTATAAACTGTGGATAACTTTGGGATAAGTGGATGTAAAATTCAAAAGAAAAAAGCAAGGCTTCTAAACCTTGATTTTACAATGTTTCTAGTGTTTTATATTAGAAGTAAAAGAAAATGACAGGTGGAAAGACTGTGGAAAACTTTAGAGTGTTTCACGTGAAACATTTTGGCTTTATTATGAAAGTTCACCGATAAAATTAGCGGTGCATTACTAGTGTTGGATGAAAATGATAGAATTGATTTTATTTACTGGTATGGTTTTTTATATACCATTATTTTAATATCAGGCGCATTAGTTTTGAACCGCGGTCTGGAGTCCAAATATCTTTACGTTTTTGCGGTAGGGTAGAGATGTCTGAAGAAACAAAACCTAATTGTTCAAACCAATCTGATGTTTGTGTTGTTAGAATAAACACACTTTTAGCATTTAGGTGTCTTGCTTTATCTACAAGAAATGAAATCAATTTAGGGCCAATTCCTATATGTGCACATGACTCATCAACTGCTACAGCTGCTATTTCCATTTGACCGTCATTGTATTGATGCAAAGCTGAACATGCACGAATAATGCCGTCAATTTCATAAACTATGTAGTCTTGGAATTGTTCATTTAATTGAGATTCCGTTCTTGGTAAAAGTATTCCTTTGTCTACAAAAGGCTTCATAAGAGAAAGAACAGAAGAAATATCTTCATGAGTCATTTGTCTTATTCCACCGTAGTTATTTTTATAAATCATTGTACCAGAACCTAAGTCGCTAAAAATTTCACATGGAAGAGTTCCGTCCACAGAGCCATTTAATATATGTACACGTGAAACTCCAGCTTTACATGCTTGTTCTGAAAGATGAAGTAAAGAAAAAATTCTTTCTTTAAAAGCCTCTCTTTTTTCAACTACCAACTGGTTGTTAGTTGAATTTCTAATATTTACCGACTGTTCATTAGTTGATTTTAAAGAATTTACCGAATGATTGTTAGTGGAATCATTAGAATTTACCGACTGTTCGTTAGTTTTAAGGAATAAAGAAAGCTCTTCTAGATTCATTGCAGGAATATTTCCTTCTGGAGATGTGCCTATTTCATTTGGAATTATAAAAGATGTTTTTGAAATATTGGCAGATGGCAGCAAGAAAAAGAGCTTATCTGCTTGAAGATGAACGGCAATTTGTTCAGCTAATGCTGTTGAAGAAATATTATATGGCTTGCCAACATTGCTCCAACCAATGCACGGGAATATTGGAATGAAACCGTTATTTAAAACAGTGCGAATTGAATCATCTTGGAGCTTGTCTATTTCTCCGCTTGTTCCATAATCAAAACCATTTATTATTCCTTTGCCGCGGGCGCTTACCCAGTTGCCAATAACAGCCGTGACTTTTTCACCAGCAAGAGCAGTCATGACTTGGTTTGAAACATCAAAGGCAGCCATCTTAATTAAAGGCATTGCGTTGCTAGATGTAATTCTGTTTCCATCTTTAAAGTTCCAGTTGATTTTTGAAGCGGTAAGAATTTCATTTATTCTTTTACGTGCGCCTGGGACAATTAAAACTTGTATGCCTGATTCATGAATTAAGCAGATGTCTTTTATGTGATCTAAAAAAAGAGGTGAGTCTATAATTTCATCATCAATATAAATAATGATTTTTGCATTTTTAAAACGCTTGATGTACCTTATGACATCTCTTATGCGTTCGGCTTTTTCGTGAATAATATTTTCTGACATGAAGTTAGTATTGCGTTAGTTAAAAAAAGTGTCAACCGTTTTCTTTGTTCATATTTTGTTTTGAGTAAATGCAACCGCAATAGTCCTGGCGGTAAAGATTATATTCTTTGCTTAATTCAAGGCTTCGTAGAAAACCACTGTTCTTTTTAAAGTCAGCAGGCAGGTAGTGAAGTCCTGTGTTTGAAATATAAATTATTTTTTGAATTGAGATTTCTTTTGTTATTGGAGATAGTGATTTTGAAGTTTTACTTTTTATTTTGATTGATTTTGTTGATGTAGCTTCTTTTGTTGCAGGTAAGTTATTTTCTTCTGCTTCCAACTGAAAACCTATTTTGTTTATCATGCTTGAGTCTTTGTAGGGACTTATTGAAAGTGTTGTTGTGAAAAAATCGAAAGAGTTAGCTTTGGCAAACTCATATGCTTTTCTCATTCGTAAAAGATAGCATCTTCGGCAGCGTTCGCCTTTTTCTTTTTCTGTTTGAAGCTCTGGGTTATTCTTAACATCTGTTGCTGTAAAAAAATCTTCAGGATTATATGGAGGGGTTACAAGTTTTACATTGTTTGTTTTAGCTTTTGGAAAACTGTTTAGAAAAGTTTTTAATTCCTGAAGACGTCTAGTGTATTCTGATTCTGGATGAATGTTTGGATTATAGTAAAAAATTGTAATGTCAAAATAGTCAGAAAGATATTCAATTACGTAAGAGGAGCAGGGAGCACAACATGCATGTAAAAGAAGTGTTGGTTTTTTTAACAAAGAAACTTTAGAGTTAGCATTGTCTAATTTATTTTCTTCATTATAGTTTTTTATTGAGGTAAGAATAATTTCTAATTGTTTTTGGTAATCTGTGTTTTGCATTTATTGCCTTTATAAATACAATAATATATATGAATGATTTTTTCAAATAGATAGAAGTATATTGTTGAGCTGAATGCAATAGGCGATAAGTTAAATTATTTAATTTTTAAAAAGAGTGGGCCTTCTGATAAAACTTACCAGGAGGTCCTGTGATGATGCAGGGTCTTAGCTTTAATTAACAAATACGTGTCTGGTGCAGTTGTGAAAAAAAGGAAAAGATTTTTTTACCACATCATCATATATATAATTATATGTGCTGATTTGTAAATTTTAACATAAAGAGCTAATATAAATATTTAAGGATATTTATATATAAACTATATATATTTTAATAAATCATAGCCCGAATGCGGAAGGTTGCGAAGCAAGTCGCGCAGCGCGGGACCGACCGGAGGGCAGCCTGTAGCAGCCGGTTTGGAAAATAGAGCTTGCTCCAAAATAAAAAAAAGCCGTCTACCTAGTAAAGATAAACGGCTTTGCACTTGAAAAATAATTTTACATTAAATCTTCAAGGTTTAGTTCGCCGGCAACACATGGCATGCTGATTACCCAGTTTTCTAGAACTTTGGGATTTACTTCTCCAAAGATTCCAACCTGTTTGTCTTTTACAATAATTGCGGCCTGTCTGCCTGGAATGAAGCGTGGATCATTTGATTCTTTTACTTCATATTTGTGGTCTAAATAATAAAGCAATGTGCTTACTTCGCTTGCCACGTCGTTGAAGTTTGCGTTGCTTGCGGCTGTCATAAATCCTAAGCTTTGAATTGTTTTTGTGCCTGTGTTTTCTTCTGGACAAATATAGGCAACTTTTCCAATTTCAAAAATTTTGTGTGGATATACGGCGTTTGCACTTTGGCTTTCTGCGTCTAGTAAAGATGCAATAATTGAGGGCCTTATGAACTGATAGTTTTCGCTCATTGGGTTGGCAATTTCTATTACGTCTTTTCCATCAATGTTCATGTTGTCAATGTAGTTTTTCTTTGAGCCTAAGTAGTTGAATATCATTTCTTGATAGCCCATGCCGGCCATAATTTCTTTTGTCTTGCGGCTGAAAGTTGTTAATGGCAAGAGGCGGCCAATTGTAAAGTCTGTTGGCTTTTCTGGTTCAAAGAATGAAAGTCCTTGTCCAATCATTACATCTTCTATTACATCAACTTCGTGTAGGAAGTCGTTTCTGTATGGAGCAGGACTTAGTGTGAATTCAACATCTGTTTTGTTGGCCTTGCAGTAAGGTTTTGCTTCTTCTGTTTCTGGAATGTCTTTTGAAGTAACAGTGTCGCCCATGCGCTCTAAGTCTGCTACAATTTCTTTTGTTGTTAAGTTGCAGCCTAGCTTTTTGTTTATTGCTGAAAGGTGGGCTTTTGTTGTTGGCTGGAAATAGAATGGTGTTACTATTGTTTTTCCAAAGCCTGTGTCGTATGGATGTTCAACTTTTACTGGAAGAATATCGTAACCGGCATCTGCAAAATCACATGCTACAATATTTGCGCTTAATATTAAGCTGGACATTTCTGTTCCTGTAAGTTCGACCATTAAGTTTGTGTCGCCTACTTTTACTTGTCCTAAAGTTGCGCTGTTTATTATTGGAGCCATGCTCATTACTTCGCCTTTGTCATCTACAAGCAATGGGAATTTTTTCATGTCTTTTAAAATCCAGCCGAAGTCTTTTCCTTTTGGATGGTCTGTTAAAATTTGACGGCATGTCATTGGCTCTGTGCATTGTAGTGGAATAAAGCTTGTTTTATCTGGATCTACTGCTTTGTAGTGAACTGGCCATTTTATGTCTGCTGAACGGTAAACACCCATTGAAATTGTCTTTCTTTTACGGCCAAAGTTCCATGCTAGTTTTTCCTGTGTTTGGATTATGTCTAGAAGCATTGGTTCGTCTATTTCTTTGCCGCTTATTACAAATGACACCATGTATGGACGTACATCTTTTAAGCCTGCGTCTACTGTTACAACACGGTCGCCTGTGTCTTTAAGATTTTCTTTTGTTGAAAGGAATTTAGAATAGTCGCTGTGTTTGCCTGAGTTGTATTCTCTTAATGCTCTTGCAATGCCGCCTGTTGACCATAGGTCTGGACGGTTTGTGTCATTTAATTCAATTTTTATTACACGCTGATCTGCTGGCTGGGTCATGTCTGGCTTTTCATCAAGTTCGGCCTTGGCGCATGTTAATTTTTTTTCTAGCGTATCATAGTCGTATTTAGTTCCTAAAAGATGGAAAAATAGTTTCTCGTTAACTTCAATCTTTGGCATAATTTCCTCTATAAAAGAATATTTTTATTTATTGTAGCGAAAACTTGCTCTAGTGTCTAGAAAAGGCATATTAGAGCAAGTATATAAAGTAAGAAGGCAAGTAATAATTTTACTTAGAAAGAAGTTTGTCTATAATTCCCTTTGCGGCTTTCATGTCAAAACCTTCAATTGCTTTTAGCTTTGGCATAATGTTTTTCATAACACGCTGATCTTCTGGAAGTTCAAATAAGACTTTTTTTACAGATTCTTCCATTGCGCTTTCAGAAAGTGTGTCTGGAAGATATGCTTCAATGATTTTAAGTTGTTTTTCTAGTTTTGTTGTATCTGCATTGCCTTTTTTATATTCAGCAATGTCTGACTGAACTTCTGCGTAAAGTTTTTTAGCTGCGTTTGCTATGTCGGCAGGAGTTTCTTCACGTTTTAGTTCAAAAACTGTTTTCTTTGTTGAGTCAATCAACATTAGTAGGACATCGGCTTTATCTGGGTCGGTTTTACGAATTTTCATTCTCTCTATTGTGAGGGCTTTTGTGGTTGTTTGAATTGCCATTTTTTATATCTCCTAAAAATTAGTTCAATTTAAATGTGCCAAGATCTTTGCTTAGATTGTCAATTTCAATTTGATTCTTTGCAGAAGAAGTTTTTACATGCTCCATTGTAGAAGAAATTTTCTGAACATTTGTTGTCATTTCATTCATTCTGTCGTTGATTCTTAATGTTGTTTCGCTTAAAAGCTTCATTTCTTTTACAACTTGTTCTCCGCCTGAAAGCATTTCTGAAGAGCCGTCTTTTACATTGTTTGTTGTTTCGTTTATGTCCTTCATAGCGTCAAGAACTTGCTGGTTACCAGAAGACTGCTCTGTCATAGCGTTCATAATAACATTTTCCTGTTCTTTTACAGTTTTTGCTAAGTCATAAATAATGTCAAACTTTTGCTGCACTTCTTTAGTGTTGCTAGAAACTGTTTCTATTGAAGAAGAAAGAGCCTTAAGGCTATCATTTATTGTTTTGCCTTGCTGGCTAGACTGTTCTGCAAGTTTACGAATTTCATCTGCAACTACAGCAAAACCCTTGCCGGCTTCTCCTGCATGTGCTGATTCAATTGCGGCGTTCATAGCAAGAAGGTTTGTCTGTTCAGCTATAGTTTGAATTATTGTGCTTGCTTCAAGAAGTGTGGCTGACTGCTGAATAATATTTTGTGAAGTTGCAACTGCGCTTTCTACGCTTTTACGTCCTTCATCAGATGCAGTTCCCAAAGAGTTAACTGAAGTTGTATTTTTTTCAAGAATCTGGGTGACACTTCTTATGTTTGCAACCATTTCTTCAACAGCGGCAGAAGATTCATTCACTCCAGCAGCCTGTGTTTCTATGCTTTTGTTCAAGTCACGAATTCTTCCCATAATTTGACCAACAGAAGCATTTGCTTCTTCAACACCAGCAGACTGATTGTTCATTTCTGACTGAACAGTGTCTATGCTTTTTGTTATAGAAGAAAGGTTCTGCTCTGCAACGCTCATGTCTTGATTTAAAGACTTTGCATTTTCTGTTGAAATATTTGCTGAGTTTTTCATTCCGCTTAAAAGATTTTTTGTTGTATCTCTGAAAGAATTCAAGTTGTTTGCTAAATCTCCAAGTTCGCATCTAAAAATAACAGGTATTGCGGTAGGAGTGTAATCCCTGTCTGAAAGGCTCTTTGAAAAAGTTTCAATTGAAGTAACACAATCTTTTATTGCTTTTGTTTCAAGATAAATGTCAGTTATTCCTATAATGCCGCTTGCTATAGCGACTGGTGTTATTTTTGTTAAAATTAACAAAGTGTCATTCATGTTTTTAGTAGTAGGAACAGTAAGAACGGATTCTATAATTAAGATAACTCCTGTTATCATAAAAAGAGTAACAAGAATTGTATGGTTAACTAATGAAACAGTAACATCTTTTGTGCGGTATGGAAGTTTAATTAAAGAATATTCAAGTTTATCAAAAAAAAGAATATATGTTAAAAGTGAAAACATAAAAGTTGTTCCAAGCATAATTGATAAAACAAAGAAAAATGTTTGCTTTGAACCGAATGCTGCAAGTGTTCTGCCACCTTCATGTATTCTATTATTGAATAAAATAGTTCCAAGTAGTGCAAGCAATATTGGAAGTGCAATTGCAATGTTTTCAAAGGTTTTTATATATTTATTTGTCTTATTAAGAGATTCCTCTGTTCCGTCATAAAGATTTATTTTATCTGTGAAGAATTTATAGCAAATGATAGAAAGAGCTATTGCGAATACAAAAAGAATACTTGCAACTGGGCTTGTATTAACCCAAAGAAGTTCTTTTGTTGTCATGCCTCCAGTAAAAGCGGCAACTGCTGTAAAAATTAGAAAAGGGAAAATATATGTTAGCAAAAGACAAACAAACATTGATTTTGGAAATTTAAAATTTTTCCCCGATAAAGATGCATTCATTTCTTCCATAAGATAAACCTGCCTTAATATAAATTGATTTATAGAATATCATAAAAAAATAGAAAAAGCATTAAAAAATTTCTTTTATTCTACATATTTGCTTTTTAAAAGTGAAATTTCTTTTTTATACCCGTCATGTTCATTTGGTGTTTCAAGAATAAATGGCAAATGCTTTAAAGCTGGGTGATTTATAACTCTAACAAGTGCTTCAAGACCAATTTTGCCTTCACCAATTTTAGCGTGCCTGTCTTTGTGTGCTTCCATGTCATTTAAACTGTCGTTCAAGTTAACTGCCTTTAGCCGTTTTAAGCCGACTGTTTTGTCAAAAGAAGTTAGGACATCATCAAGGTGATTTACAATATCGTAGCCGCCGTCCCAAATGTGGCAAGTGTCCATGCAAACGCCAACTCTTTCTTTTAGAGAGCTGCCGAATTTTTCTTCTGCCTGTGAAAGTATTTGGCTTATTTCTTCAAAAGTTCTGCCTATTTCCGAGCCTTTGCCCGCCATTGTTTCTACCAAAAGCGTTGTATGGCATGTAGTGTTTTTCTTTGCTAAGTCTGAATCAATTTGTTTAAGTGATTTTGCAATTAAATCTGAAGTAAGTGAAATGCCAACTTCTGCACCTTGCTCAACATGGCTGCCTGGGTGAAAGTTGTAAAAGCTGCCAGGTGTATATTCAAGCCGCATAAAATCGTCAACCATCATTTCAAAAGCGTACTGCCTTAAGTCTGGTTTTGCCGCGCAGGGATTCATTGTGTAAGGTGCGTGTGCAACTAAAGGAGCAAAGCTGTTTTCTTTCATTATTTTGCATAAAGTTTCCGCATCTTCAGGGTCAATGTCTTTTGCCTTGCCGCCACGGGGATTTCTTGTAAAAAAAGCAAAAGTGTTTGCTCCAACGCTCAAGGCTTCTTTGCCCATTGCTTCGTATCCGCCAGATGAAGATTCATGATAACCTATGTTTAACATTTTATGCTCCTTGCTTGACTATTATAGTAAAATATTGCACTTTTGCAATTCAAAGCATATATACTTAAATACAGGTGTATTCTTGTCATTCCGACCGAAGTGGAGAAATCTGTTTTCTAATATATGTGCATATATTTCTATAAGAGATTGCCACGTCACTTCGTTCCTCGCAATGACACTCTTACTTATCATCATTCAAAAAAATGTTGCTTGACTTGATTGCAAATATTTCTATAATAAACATATAGTAATACTAGGAAATAGGAGTAAACTTATGGGTACAGATTCTAAATTTAAAAGAAACTTTGTAGTATTTACAAGTGTTCTTATGTGTTTTATGGGTACAGTTTTATTAACTGGATGCAGTAAAAAATCAACTGAAAATGAGAAAAAGGGTACAGATTCAGCTGCTGTAAAAACAGTTTATGTTGCTCACACTCAAACTTATGTTCCTTATGTTTATGTAAATGAGCAAAATGAGTCTGATGGATTTGAAGTTGCAGTTTGGAAGGAAATAGGCAAGCTATATCCACAGTATGAAATAAAATTTGTTCCAACTTCAGATGAAGATTTGCTGATTGGAGTAGAGACAGGAAAATATTCTGTAGGAATAAAAGGAGCTTGGTCAACTGATAAAAGAAGACAGAAGTTTTTATTTCCAAAAAACTATCTTGGCGCAAGTGTGATTGGTTTGACTTTTAGAAAAGAAAATGAAAATGAGATTCATGACTTGGAAAGCTTTGCAAAATTTAGTGGAAAGCTTGTTCCAATTTCACCACAGTCAGCGCAATATTCTATCATTACTGAATTTAACGATGCACATCCTGACACACAAATTACATTAGTTCCAGCTGATGTTTTTGATATTCCAGAATCATACACATGGGTCTTGGAAAAAAGATACGACGGATTTTTTGATCTGCAGGTTGCTTACAAAAGAAATGTCTTGGCAGAAAGTGGTGCGTACCATAAATTTGCAGATAAACTTTCTTATATAGTTTACAAGGCAATTCCAACATGGCCTCTGTTTAATAATAATGAAGTTCAGCTTGCTGCGGATTATGACAAGGCAATAGAAACACTTCATTCAAATGGAACATACTCCAAACTTGCAGAAAAATATTTTGACGAAGATGTTTCAAAGTATGTGGAAGAAAAGTAAAATGTTTTGCTTTTACAATTGCTGTAAATAGTATATCTTCTTGTTATGCGACCTTTTTCCACAGAATACATTATTAAATCATTAAAAATACTGGCACCATTTATAGGCAAGTCTTTGCTTGTAATGGTGCTTTCTGTTTTTTTTGGAACAGTTCTTGGATTTTTCTTAGCGTGGGGAAGGCTCTCTAAATGTAAGGTTTGCAAGAGTTTATCAAGTGTTTACGTCCATATAATTCGCTGCACGCCTTCTATAGTTTTGCTTTTTATAGTTTACTACGGGCTTCCAAAATTAGGGGAGATATGGTTTGGAATAAGAGCAGGCTACAATGGAAAGCTTTTGTATGTTGTAATAACACTTTCACTTTTGTTTGCGTCGGCAATGTGTGAGCTGTTCCGTTCGAGTTATGAATCTGTTGATGTAGGCCAAAGCGAAGCGGCTTTTACTTTAGGAATGTCAAAGTTCCAAACAGCACGTCTTATAATTATTCCACAGGCATTGTCCAGCGCGTTCCCAGTTTTTTGCAATGAGGTTGTCTCTTTATTAAAACAAGGCTCTCTTGCTTTTACAATTGGCTTCATAGATTTGATGGGAGAAGCTCAAGTTATAGTTGCCCGTGATTATGGAGCGCATGGTCTTGAAACATATATTGCTCTTGCTTTGATTTACTGGGGAATTACAATTTTAATAGAACAAATTACAAATGCAATTGAAAGAGGCAGAAACAAATGGAATTGAATTTTGCCTTTTTAAAAGAAACTTTTTTCTTAGCAATTAAAGGTCTGCCTACAGCTTTGGAAATTACTTTTTTTTCATTGCTAATTGCGGTTATACCTGCTTTTTTTATGGCTCTTGCACGGTTGTACAAAGTAAAAATTATTTCTCCGTTGGTAAAAGTGTATGTTTCTTTTATAAGAGGAACTCCAATGGTGCTTCAAATACTTATTATCTACAGCCTAATGCCCAGTGTAATAAATTCATTTGCAAAAAGAATAGGCTCTTCTTTTAACGTGTTCAATGTAAATGCGATTGTGTATGCAGTTACAGTTTTTTCACTTCATACAATGGCGACACTTTCTGAAGTTATACGTTCTTCAATTACAACAGTTGATAAAGGGCAGTTTGACGCTTCCCGTGCGCTTGGCATGAAAACGCTCCAGACATTTAGGCTTGTTATTTTACCGCAGGCAGCAGTAGAAGCAATACCAAATCTTGGAACATTAACGCTCAATCTTTTTAAAGAAACTTCACTTTGCTTTATAATGACAGTAAAGGATATTACGGCAATAGCTAAAATTCAGGCGGCTTATGGTTACAATTATATAGAAGCTTATATTGATATTTTCTTGATTTACCTTTTGGTTTGTTCTGCAATACAAGTTTTGTTCTATATAATAGAAAGGATTGTTAAAACTTACAAACGGTAGTTAGACTTAAAAATAATAGTTTGAATAACTACTATTTGTTAGTTGAAAAACTAACGGTCGTAAGTGGTTTTTATGAGATTCCTCCACTTCGGTTGGAAAGACAGGAAGTCTTTAGTTAAATAGACTAACGGTCGTATGTTAACTTTCTAAGATTATGCTATTTGTTTAATATGATTAGAGTTATAACTGTAACTAACGGTCGTAAGTATTATAAATTAACTATCGGTCATTAGTTGTTAGATTAACTAACGGTCGTAAGCAACTCACCTCGACAAACTTGGTGATAAGATTGCAACCATTCAACTTGTAACTCACTTTAGTTCGATAAACTTATTGGCGACGGACAAGCAACGCTGCAATGATTTAATCAATGAACAATAAAGGCTACTTTTTTTCTCAAAGACACTATCACATAAAATAAATAAAGCAACGCTTGACCATAAATAGAGATGAATGTAAATTTAATAAATGACAAAATCTTCAGTTGTTAATAAAACATTTTTACTACTAATTATTCTCTTTAGTGTGCAGGATTTTGTATTTGCAAAGCGATCTTTTTTTGAACCAAGCGACATTTCTATTTTTAGAAAAGCGTATCCTGATGTAGAATTTGAATCAGAATATGATAACGAATTGTCTGACTGGAAAATTATAATAACTGAAAACGATGAGCAGACAGTTTTGTATTGGGCAGAAGGCCGGATGTTACCAAAAGACAAATTATCAAATGAAGAATATTATTCCAAAATTTTATATTCGTATCCAACTAAAATTCCAGACCCTAAAAATTTTACAGAAGAAGACATTACTAAAATAAGAGAATATTCATCTTCAGAAAATAGACAGAGCAGTGGCGGCACACCACAGTTTTTCTTTGACGCAATTTATGACTGCAATACACAAGGCTCAACAGAAAAGCATATTGTAAAACTTACGTTTCTTGGTAAAAAAGTAAATCTGCATGAAAGGATGAAAGAGCCACTTTCTAAAGTAGAAAAAGAAATAAAAGAGTTAGCAAAAAAAGACAGTGAAGTAAATAATTTTGTAAAAAAACTTTCTTCTGCCAGCGGTTATTATTGGCGGACAATTCGTGACTCTGGTAACAAATCATTTCATAGCTTGGGAATTGCAGTTGATATTCTGCCAGTTGGCTGGAATCAAAAAAACATTTACTGGGGTTGGCGGCGTGACTTAGATCCAGATAACTGGATGAAGACACCTCTAGACAGAAGATGGATGCCTCCTAAAAAAGTTGTGGATATTTTTGAAAAGTATGGTTTTATTTGGGGAGGCAAGTGGGTAATTTGGGACAACATGCATTTTGAATATCACCCGGAACTAATTTTATATAGAGAAAAAGAGAACAATATTCATTTTCCATTTATGATTAAATAAAAAGTGCAAAAAAAAACACCGGCTAGAAACTCTAACCGGTGCAAAAGGAGAGAGATATGAAAAGTATTAAATCTTTATCAAATCTATATAGATAATAATTATATTTAGAAAATAGGGCAAGCATTTTTTATATAAAAAATTGTTATATATCAAAAAAAATAGTATTCAAATGTTATAGAATAAAAATCAAGTTTATTATATTATATCTACACTTCGGAAAGATGTGATCAATTTATATTTACATAATCTATTGATTCTAATTAGCAAAAATTATTTGGAGCAAAAATGAATAATTCAAATTTTAAAATTGCATTCTATGATGCTCGACCTTATGACAAAGACAGTTTTACAGAACAAAATAAAAACTTTCTTTATAATATTGATTTTTTTGATTTTAAGTTGAGCGCAGAAACTGCTGTTACTTCAAAAGGGTATGATGTTGTTTGCTGTTTTGTAAATGATACGCTTGATGAAAAAGTTATAGGAATATTGAAAGAAAATGGCGTTAGGCTGATTGCAATGCGCTGTGCTGGTTTTAATAATGTAGATTTGAAAGCTGCAAGACAGAACGGCTTGGAAGTTGTTAGAGTTCCGGCTTATTCACCTCATTCAGTTGCTGAACATGCAGTTGCGCTTTTATTGGCACTTACAAGAAAAATTCCACTTGCATATATGAGGACACGTTCTGGTAACTTTACACTATCAGGATTAACTGGAAGGAATTTGAACGGACTTACCGCTGGCATTTTAGGCACAGGTAGAATTGGAAAAATAATGGCAGGAATTCTTGCGGGCTTTGGAATGAACATTGTGTTGTACGATGTATATCCAGACAAAGAGTGGGCTGAAAAAAATAATTACACTTACTTGCAGCTGAATGATTTTTTTACAAAGTGTGATGTAATAAGTTTGCACAGTCCGTTAACAGATCAAACAAAGCATATTATAAATGAGCAGTCTCTTGCGCTTATGAAGCATGATGCTGTGATTGTTAATACAGGAAGAGGCGCTCTAATTGACACCCATGCGCTTGTTCACGCATTAAAACGCAGGCAGATTGGTGGAGCGGCACTTGATGTTTATGAAGAGGAAAGCAGCTACTTCTTTACCGACTGGTCAGTTGATGTAATTAAAGATGACACATTGGCACGTCTTTTAACCTTCCCAAATGTTATAATTACAAGCCACCAGGCGTTCTTAACTTCAAATGCGCTTAATGCAATTGCAGATACAACATTGAATAACATAAAAGATTTTGAAGCAGGCTTTGAATTAAAAAACAAAGTTCCGCTTCCTGAATAATTTTAGTTACAGATGTAACTTATATCACTTTTAGTTTAGAAAGGGCATTGTAAATTCCGTCATGGTTATTATCTGAAGTAATATTTGGAATTTCTTTTTTTAGAACAGTTGGTGCGTTGTCCATTAAAAAGCCAAGACCAACTGTTTTTAACATTTGCATATCGTTGAAATTGTCACCAAAAGCAATTGTCTTTTCTGGAGTTACATTCCAAATTTGGCATAAATTTTGTACAGCCGTTCCTTTGTTAATTCCTTTCTTCATAATTTCTAGCATAAGCCTTGAAGATTTTACTATTGAATATTCAGGGAAGGCTTCTTTCATTTGTTGTTCAATAGAAGCAATTTCATCTTCATTGCAAATAAACATAATTTTATTAAATGTTCTTGAGTCATCAAAAGTTTCTAGAGGTATTTGTTTTGACTGAGCTTTAACAATGCTTTCTTCCATTTTAACACGCGGGCTTGATTTGTCTTTTACAATCCAGTCGTCTAATGAATATGCGCACCAATGGACATCAAGTTTTTTTTGTTCAGCATAATGGATTATGTTCAAAGTTTCTTTTTTTGAAAGTCCGTTTGTGTAAAGGACTTTTTTATTTTCGTCTAAAATTAGTGCTCCACTATAAGCTATGATTGGACCTGTAAAATTATTCTCGTTCATTATTGAATATATGCCAGAAGGACTTCTTGCTGAAACAATGACAAAAGGTATGTTTTTTTCCTGCAAAGATTTTATTGCATTGTTTGTAAGCTTTGTTACTTTATGATCTGTGTTTAATAAAGTGCCGTCTACATCGCTAAATACAATTTTGTAATTATTCATTTGTATCTCTTTTTCTTGCAATTGATGCGGAATATTACCATATTTGTTGAATAAAAGGAATAGAAATTTGAGTATTTTTCACTAATTTTTATGGTGTTTCTGTAAAATAAAAAACTACCGGTTGTTAGTAGAAAAGAATAACTATCGGTAGTTAATAATAATTTGACTAACTAACGGTTGTTAGTATTAAACATACGACCGTTAGTTAGATTAGAAGAAAATATTTAATAATGTCATTCCGACTGAAGTGAAGAAATCTCTTTAATAAAGATTGCTTATTTATATAAGAGATTGCCGCGTCACTTTGTTCCTCGCAATGACATTTGTTCTATGAACTAACGCTCGATAGTCCATAGGTTGAAAATATCTGGGTGAGTTTCTATTTTAAAGATTGTCTCACTTTCTTTGTTTAACCACTTTGGAGGCTCTAATGTTTTGTAAGGTAGAATTTTTCGTTCTGTCTTAGAATCAATTATAGATTTAACATCACCTTTGATGTGAATAAAACATGGCTGCGGCCCTTCGTTCAAATATTCGTATGCGTAAGTTATGAACTTGTCATTGCTGTACATGAACAAACCAATATTCTTTCCACAGTCTAAGTGTACAGGGAGCTTGCTGCAGAATTCTTTTCTTATTTCAGTAAGTACTGGCTTAGGCAAATCTTTTAAATCAGTGAAGTTGTCTGGAACAACTAGTGTTACCATTTGACCTTCGCCGTAAGTGTCGTTTATTAGAATAGGAAAATTCTTTTCTTCAGTCATGCCTTTTAGAGTCATCCAAGAGACATTGTTTCTGTGCTCCATTAGTGGGAATAGAATTTCTTTTGCGCCAAAAGTTTTGTATTCTTCCCAAGAGTCGTCTGAGTGGAACTGGAATGTGTTTGCAGAAATTTTTCTTTCTCTGTAGCGGAGTGAAGTCATTTGCTCAATTCCTTTTCCTTGCATCAGCTGGACAAATCCACTTGTTACAATTGCGTGACCGCCTTTACGAACATATTCCTCTAGCTTTGACATTATGTTTTCATCAGCACAAGATGCCGCTGTAAAGAAGATTGCTTTTTCGTTAGAAGGAAAGTTCGGAGTAGGCTCAAATGGTATTCCTAACAGTCCCAAGTAATCAGCAAGATGGTCTTCTCCTTGCGCGTTTACAGGATGATACTCTGCTAAACCAACACAGCTTCCTGTTTGCTGCATAAGCTCGTCAATTTTTTTCATTTGGAAGCCTAATGTAGGAACCAAGTAGCTGTCGTAAACTAAAGGCCAGCAGAAAATCATAACTTCACGTGTTTTTGCGAACATTGTTAAGTAAGCCTGCTCAAGATATGCTTCCATTGGATAGCATTGATACGCGTCAAACCAACCGCCGCCGTTTCTTCCAGGAGCTAGATTTTCCATCCACCGCATTAAAGAATATGAAAGGTAGCGTGGAAGATTTTGATCTTGATCCATCATGTTGCGAGTTTCTGTGCCTGTGTAAACTTTGTCGAAAATGTCTTTTTCTTCGCCAGGGTTGTAGCCGGCTCCTGCGTAAGATTCCATCCAGTTTGGAAATTTAATTATCAATTTGCAATTTGGGTTTACTTTTTTTGCGGGCTTTACAATTACATTTTCACTTACGTCTTTCATTAGGGCAAGCCTGTATTCCTGCCAGCTTCTTTTTCCTTTAGCTTTGATGCAGTCTTCGCAAGTGCAGTTTGTAAAATAATAGTCGTCTAGAATTATTTCGTCAAAAATGCTTGCTGTGAATTCGATTGCACTTTGAAGCTGAGAGCGCATTTCTTTGTCTGTGTAGCAATAAGTGTCAAATATTCTTTGTGACTTGTATTTTTTTTCTGCAAACTGATCGTGTCCTGTGCAAGTTGTAAAACCGCCGCTTACTTCAATGCCCTTAGACTCAAGAAAAATCTTTATCATAAGAAGTTTTTCTTTGCTTGCTAAACGGCCTGAGCGGTATGATTCAAGATAGACTTTATCTAAATTCACATACTGTTTAAAAAATTGATATTGTTTTTCCAAGGCTTCTGGTGTTACTTCTTCAACCCATGGCTCTGGACAGAAGATTACTGCTTTGAATGTTTTGTAGTTGGACATATTTTCCTCCATTTGATTTGAGATTCCTCCGCTACGGTCGGAATGACAGCTTATTACAGTTGGTGATTTGCTTGCTGAATGGCTGTTATTTTTCTGTAGTGGTTCAATCAGATGACTAGAGAGTAAATCATTTTGATTTGAAAAGAAACAATTTTTTTTGATGAGAAAATGGCTTATGTTTTTTTGAATTCTTACAATTTTTTTTTGGAAAGATACAATCATTTTTTGAAGGGACGGTAAAGCAAAAGAATTTCTAGTTATTTTGTGGAAAATTTAAGTTTGTAATTGAATAAGAATGTGATAAGATAGAAAAGCATTATTGTCTTTATATGATAGGAGGACGAATTTGTTTTTTACAAAAAAGGTAAACACTCTTGTTGGCAAGTCTGACGGAGAAATAATTCAAATTGAAGCTTGGGGAAAAAATTCCCTTCGTGTTCGTGCAACTAGATATGCACAGATTAACAAAAACAACTGGGCTTTGACAGAACCAGTTAAGGGAACAGCAAAAGTTACTGTTGATAAAAATGGCGCTGAAATTGTTAATGGAAAACTTAAGGCAACAGTTTCTAATTCAGGTGTGCTGACTTTTTATAAAGACGGAAAAGAAATTCTTAAAGAATACCACCGTTGCTATGATCCTTCTGTAACTGGCGAAAGTTGTGCATTGAAGATTATTCCTCGTGACTATTCAGCTATTGTTGGTGGCGACTATAAATTGACTGTTCGTTTTAACAGCAATGACGGCGAGCAGATTTTTGGCATGGGTCAGTATCAGCAGTCATATCTTGATTTAAAGGGATGCGTTCTTGAGCTTGCTCAGCGTAACTCTCAGATTTCAATTCCTTTTGCATTGTCAAGTTTAGGCTATGGCTTTATGTGGAACAATCCTGCTGTTGGTCGTGTGACATTCGGCAAGAACTATACTGAGTGGCAGGCTGCTTGCACAAAACAGATGGACTATTGGATTACCGCTGAAGACACTCCTGCTGAAATTGTTAAGAATTACACTGGAGCTGTAGGCCGTGCTCCTGTTATGCCAGACAATATGCTTGGCTTGTGGCAGTGCAAACTTCGCTATAGAACACAAGATGAAGTTCTTGAAGTTGCAAGAAAGTATAAGTCTATGGGAATACATCTTGATGTTATAGTAATAGACTTCTTCCACTGGGTACGTCAGGGCGACTGGGGATTTGATAAAGAGTACTGGCCAGATCCAAAAGCTATGTGCGATGAACTTCATGCAATGGGCACAAAAGTTATGGTTTCTGTTTGGCCTTCTGTTGATAGAAAAAGCGTTCACTTCTGGGATATGAAAGGCAAAGGACTTCTTGTTCGTACAGAGCGCGGCACTATTGAAACTTACGATTTCCAAGGCGACTGTGTTACATTTGATGCGACAAATGCTGAAGCTCAGAAATATATCTGGAAAGTGTGCAAAGAAAATTATGTAAAGTACGGTATTGATATGTTCTGGCTTGATAATGCTGAACCAGACTTGGCTGTTTACGACTATGACAATTACCGCTATCAAATGGGAACTGCGCTTGAAGTTGGAAACATTTATCCTTACATGTATGCAAAATCATTCTATGACGGCTTTAAAGGAATGATGAAAAAAGACATTGTTAATCTTGAAAGATGCGCTTGGTTTGGAAGCCAGAAGCTTGGCATTGTAATTTGGTCAGGAGATGTTCAAAGCACATGGGAATCATTTAGAGATCAGATTGCGGCTGGCTTGAACATGGGCATTGCAGGTATTCCGTGGTGGACAACAGACATTGGCGGATTTATGTACGGTAACCCTAAAGACCCAGCATTTATTCAGTTGCTTGAAAGGTGGGCTGAGTTCGCTGTGTTCTGTCCAGTGTTCCGTATGCATGGTGACAGGGACCCTCATGATATTCCACCACTATGCGAGAACAAAGAGCAGGACTACGGCGGAGGATACTTGTATACAGGTCAGCCAAATGAATTCTGGAGCTATGGCCCTGAAACTCAAAAGGTTTTGGAAAAATGCTTGAAGCTTCGTCTTTCTCTTAAGGACTACATTGCGTCTGTGATGAAAGAAGCACATACAAATGGCTCTCCTGTAATGAGAACAATGTTCTATGAATTCCCTGAAGATAAGGAATGTTGGAACATTACAGACCAGTATATGTTTGGCTCAGAGTATCTTGTTGCTCCAATTGTTCATGCTGATGAATTTACGCGTGAAGTATATTTACCGGAAGGAAAGTGGACTGATATTAACGACGGCAAGAAATATGTTGGTGGTAAACGTGTTACTGTTAATGCTCCTGTGGATTGCATACCTGTGTTTAAGAAAACAGTTGAAGCTAAGAAATAACGAACGTTAGTTAGTTTGTTAAAGATTGGCTACTGATTGTTAGTTTTAATAACTAACGGTTGGTAGCTTTTTTATTTTTATGGTGTAATTTGTTGGAATATATGGAATAGAACAAATGGTAGTGAAACAAACGGTCGTTAGTTTTTAGAGATTCCTCCACTACGGTCGGAATGACAGGTTTTATGATAGGTCAAAATTACAGATGACAGTGATGTTTTTGGCATAAAAAAACCGTCCACTTTTGGTGAACGGTCGGTAGTAAAAGAGATTTAGACTACTTGTTACTTTTCTTCGTCAGAAACAGGATGGCTTGCAAAATCGTAGCCGATTGTGTAGATGCGGTTTCCACTAAAGAAGTCTTTTGTAAGTTTAACAATAAGGCCAGACAGTACGAGCAATGAAATAATGTTAGGAATTGCCATGAGTCCGTTAACAATATCAGCAATTGTCCATACAGCAGAAATTGTCATGTAAGGTCCAATGAAAACTGCTGCAATATAAAGCCAGCGGTAAACTTTTACAGGTGTCATATTTCCTTTAGAAAGATATTCAATGCAGCGCTCTGAATAATAATCCCAGCCTAGAATTGTTGTGAATGCAAATAGAACTAAGCAAATCATCAGAACAAAAGAAATAATGTGTCCTGGAACACGTGGTAGAAGCATTTGGAAAGCAGCGTTTGTAATTCCAAATCCAGAGTAGCCTAATTCAGGACGCCATGCTCCAGACATTACAATAACAAGGCCTGTGATTGAGCAGATTACGATTGTGTCAAAGAAAGTTCCTGTCATAGAAATAATGCCCTGCTGAACTGCATGTTCTACTTTTGCAGTAGATGCCGCGATAGGGGCTGAACCAAGGCCTGCTTCATTAGAGAAAATGCCTCGTGCAATACCTTTTTGCATTGCGACAATCATTGCTCCAACAGCGCCACCTGTAACGGCCCTAAATCCAAACGCACCTTGAAATATTTGTTCAAATGCGTCTGTTACATGTGCAAGGTTGCAGAAAATTGCGAACAAGCCAAACACAACATAAACAACAGCCATGAACGGAACAATAACGCTAGCAACTGAAGAAATGCGCTGAAGTCCGCCGATTATAACAAGTGCAACTAAAATTGCTAAAATGAATGAAGCTACAATAACTACAATTGAATAAGTGCCAATGCCAGGAATTGTAACTGTAGCAAGTCCCGCTGTTCCCGCAACAGAAGAAGAGAATGTCTCTACAGCTGATGTGATTGAGTTAACCTGAGAGAATGTTCCTATTCCGAACAAGCCTACCATTGTTCCAAAGATTGCGAACATGACGGCAAGAAGTTTACCAAGCCATTTGCATTTTGCGCCAACACCTTTTTCACAAGTATAGAAAGGTCCGCCTAAGATATGTCCGTCTGGCTTTACTTCACGGAAATGAATTGCCAAAAGACATTCAGAATATTTTGTAGCCATGCCAAGCAAAGCTGCAAGCCACATCCAGAAAAGAGCTCCTGGTCCGCCTAAAGCAATAGCAGTTGCAACACCAACAATGTTACCAGTGCCGATTGTTGCAGAAAGTGCTGTGCACAAAGCCTTAAAGCTTGAAAGTTCACCGCCGTCTTTTTTATCAGACTTGCGGAAAATTGATTTCAACGCATACTTAAGCTGTGTGAACTGAACGCCTCTTAGTCTTACTGTGAGGAAAATACCTGTGGCAAGAATAAGGATAATTAGCGGTAGGCCCCAGACAAAACTGTCTATGGCATCCAAAATTGAATTGATTTTTGAGAACATTTAAGTCCTCCCTGTTGAAAATAAAGAAAATAATACTGATATAGAAAATAGTCATTGTGAACAAAAGTAAAAGTTAATCCAATTGAAACAAAAATATGTTTGCAAAAGGTTTTTTACTTTTGTTAGAAGGGCTTCTTCTAAAATGCGGCATTATTCCTTTAAAAGAATAAGAGCCTGGATTCTGTCTTGCAACAGTTACAGGCTCTCTAGAGTGGTTAGGACGTATCTATAAAAATACTCTGTCCTTTTTGCCTGAGATATCAGCTTCTAGGAATTGCTTCATTGCAAAGCGTTTCTTAAAAACCTTAAACCTTCGGCGCTCCTTTTACGGAGGCTCTCCAGAGAATTGATGTATGACCACAATCAATGCATCAACGGGAATAAAATATCA
>JBAXYY010000010.1:0-29359 GCA_041670585.1 Treponema sp.
AGACAAACGTAATTGGATTCTTAACAGGGCAGGTGATGAAGGAGTCAAAAGGAAAAGCAAATCCTAAGTCCGCTTCTACACTTGTTCAGCAAAAATTACAGGCGCTGTAAACTTAAGTGTGTCATTCCGACCGAAGTGGAGGAATCTTTTAATAAATGAATGAAGTTGATTTTTTAGCAGATGAAATATCTCTACGCTACGGCAATGTAAAAAGGGCGCGTGGCTGCTTCTTGTACACAGAGAAGGGCGTTCGCCTTACAGACATGTACCAAGAGGCGGGCCGTGCAATTTTAGGCTGGGGCGGCGGCAGTGCGTTCACAATGTTCAAAAACTCTTTGGAACGTGGAGCCACCGGCAGCTACAACACAGGTTTTACTCCAAGAATTACAAAGGCTGTAAACGACTTGCTTGCTTCAAACAGAAAGGTTTATGCTTTTACAGAAAAGCAGCAGGCGTTGAAGTTTGGCCTTATGGTTTCAAAGGACAGCACATCTTTCTGGAAGCCGTGGGCGGGCGTTGACTGGCGTAACATTTCTTCTGTAATAATAGAGCCTCCGTTGCCATGGACAGCAAGCTATTGCTTTTTAGCTGTTCTTGACACTCCAGAAAACGAAGTCATTCTTTCACAGTTTGAATCAAGCGCAGAGATAAATCTTTCTTCTGCAAGAATACCGGCACCTTTTGCGGCGGCAATAACACGTTCTTTTTACAACATGATTCAGGCGCTGCAGGAAAGAAAAGAAACTGACTGGTTTATTTATGACACTGTTGTTACAAAGTACTGGACACGAAAAGGCCCTTACTTGTACCCAAAAGTTTCAAAAGAAAACTATGGAAAGTTCATTCTTCACTGCCTTGATAATGAAATTGCAATAAGCCCTGTTTATGAAATACCAAGCATTGTTCCGTTTGGCGCAGACAAGGGTGTCTTTACAAAATTAAAAAACAATCCTTTTGCAGAGTCTGTCTCAAGTTCCGAATCAGCAGAAGAAAAAACGAAGGCGTAAAATGGCACAGTCAACACTTGTTCTATACATTATCAAATTGTCATTAGGCGGAATTGCGGCGTTCTTAGCAATACTTTTGTGGAGCAAGACACGTGATGCCGCTTGGATGAGTTTAGTTGCGGGCGTTGTGACAAGCTACGCTGGCATTGTGTACAATATGCTAGTTGACTTGGGCATTGTGCTAAACGGAGGGCCGCTTGTTTTTGGCATTCCACTAGCGACATTGCTTTTTACATGTGTTCCAACTCTTTTCTATATATTGGCATTTATTCTTATGCTGATTAGAAACAGATAAAAATATTTATATTTCACAAAAAACATGATATAATACTCTATTCTGCTTAGGCAGAACAAATTGTGTACCGGTCATATCAAAACGGGAGAATTAGGAGTACTTATGGCAAATTCAAAGAAATCTTTGGGGCTTGTTTTTGTGCAGATTGCGCTTGCAGTTTACTTTATTGTAACAGGCCTTTGCATGTTGGGCGTTGGCGGATCAATTAAATCCTTTCAAATCACAGGCGCTGTCTATTCTATTTTCAGCGGCTCTTTAGCAAACATTGTGAATATCATTCTTGGAATTCTTATTCTTGCATGTGGCGTTGTTCTTGTAATCAAATTTTTCTGGAACCCAGGAAAAATTGACAATACTCTTATGCTCATAACACTCATTGTTTGGATTGTTGTAGCGGTTATTGTAGACTTGTTTTCACATGAAATGGGCATTTTCAGCGGAGATGTTGCATTCTTAACATGGCTTCTTGACGTTGCAAAGAACCTTCTTATTATTGGCGGACTCATGACAGTTCACAACTAAATTGAACTTTAGAAAATATTAATTTTAAAAGCCGGTGTTGTTTTAAATAGAAGTTGATTCTACAAAATAACACCGGCTTTTTATATTGCGTTTACTAAATAAAAATATAGTATTATGTAAAAAAATTTGCTTTATAAGGAAAATGTATGATTTAAAGAACAAATAAAAGCATATAAAATGATTTGTATATTTAGGAAAACAATTTTGCCTTCCTTAATCATTAAGAATCTAGAGAAAATCTGCACATGGAGTTCTAGTAATGAAAAAAATAATAAGAAACATACTAATAGCTTTTGCCTGCATTGCGGTGATTGTTGTGTGTGTTAAGCTTTTTTCAAAACCAAGCGACTTTCATAAAAAATATGAAGGCTGCGATTTGTCTACCGACGTTGGAAGTATTCAAAGAAAAAATACATACAATTCTTATTTAGAAAAATATTCTCAAAAAAATCATCCTGCAAACGATGTTCAAGTTGATGTTTTGAATTATGAAATATCTTCAACTGGCGCGTCTGTTGTCAAAGATGAAAATGAGAATGTTCTGCTAACGGAAGACGGATCTTTAGTTTCATGGAAAGTAAATGTTCCAGAAGACGGCATGTACAATATTCTAGTTGACTACAAGGCCACTCCTTCTAGAAATATAAATATGGAGCGTTCTGTTTTAATTAACGGAAAGCTTCCTTTTGAAGGCGCAGACACAATTGTTTTTCTTAGGCTTTATCATGACGGTAAAAAAGTTAGTTATGACAATCAAGGGAACGCAATTCGTCCTGTGCAGACAGAGGTTTACAAATGGCAGTCTTCCTATTGCAAAAATGATTTAGGATATGAAATTGAGCCATACCAGTTTTACTTTGCATCTGGTGAAAACACAATTTCTTTTACTGCCAACAACGAGCCTATGCTTATCCGCAGCATAACTATTAAGCAAATAAAAAAAGCAAAAACTTACAAAGACTATGTTGCGGAAAATCCTGCTGACAATTTTGCAGATTCAACTCCTTCAATAAAAATACAAGGCGAAGATTCTGTTGTTCGTTCAGACCCTTCTTTGTTCGCGAGGTACGACAGGGCTTCGTCTTCCACAGAGCCGTACAGTGTTACAAAGACTGTTTTAAACTACACAGGCGGAGATCCATGGAAGTCTTCCGGCCAGTGGATTGAGTGGAACTTTGACGCTCCAGAAAACGGCTACTATAAAATTGCTCTTAAGGGCAGGCAGCTTTACCAAAGGGGCGCTGTTTCCTGCCGTTCACTTTACATAGACGGTGAAATACCTTTTACAGAAGCGTCTCTTGTTTCTTTCCCATATTGCTCTGACTGGAAGAACGTTGTTATTTCTGATGATGAAGGGAATCCTTACAAATTTTATTTCTCAAAAGGCAGCCACTCAATTAGGCTAGAGGCAACTTTAGGCGGCATGGCTTCTATAATAAACAATTTGGAAGACTCAATTTACAGGCTGAATATAATTTACAGAACAATTCTTGTTTTAACAGGCGTGAACCCAGACCAGGCGCGTGACTACAACATTGAACAAGTTTATCCAGAAACAGTTGAGGCTATGAACCTAGAAAGCAAAAGGCTTTATAAAATTGTAGATGAATTTGTTGAGTACACAGGTCAGAAGTCAGATAAGATTGCTCCGGCTCAGACTCTTGCCATTCAGCTTGAGGAATTTTACAAGAACCCTTACAAGATTACAAAAGGATTTTCAACTTTTAAGGACAACATCACATCTTTGGGAACTTCATTGCTTTCTTTGAGCGAGTCAAAACTTGACATTGACTATATTGCAGTTGCTGGTGTAAACGCAGAGCTTCCAAAAGCAGGCTCTAATGTGTTTAAGAAAATCTATCATAGTATAAGTTCATTTGTATCTTCCTTTATGAAGGACAGCACTTCTTTGGGCAACGTCTACAGCAAGAACGACAAGAGCGTAATTACAGTTTGGATTGTGACAGGACGCGACCAGAGCCAGGTTTTAAAGAATATGATTGACGACACGTTCACTCCAAAAACTGGCATAAAAATAAATTTAAAAATAGTGAATGTAGACTCTCTTCTTAGCGCAGTTGTTGGCGGCAACGGGCCGGATGTTGTTCTTTCAATTGACGCAACAAAACCTGTTGACTATGCAATGAGACATGCAAATGAAGACTTGACCCAGTTCCCAGACAGCAAGGAAGTGTTCTCCCAGTTCTACCACAGCGCATACCAGCAGTATGAATACAACGGCGGCATTTACGCGCTTCCAGAAACAGAGACGTTCAATCTTTTGTTCTACAGAAAAGATATTTTAGAGCAGCTTGAGCTTGATGTTCCTCAAACTTGGGACGATCTAATTGCAATGCTTCCAACTCTTCAGGGCAACAACCTTCAAGTTGGCATACAGTGTCCTACTATTCAAAATCCTACAATGAATGTTTTTTATTCACTTGTTTACCAAAATGGCGGCGCTGTCTACAATTCAAAAGGCAGCAAATGCGCTCTTGATAATGAAGAAGGAATTAAGGCGTTCAAACTTTATACAAGCCTTTACAATGACTACGGGCTTCCTGTTGACTTTGACTTTGTCAACCGCTTCCGCTCCGGCATTATGCCATTAGGTGTTGCGGACTACACAACTTACAACAACCTTGCTGTTGCCGCTCCAGAAATAAGAGGCCTTTGGAATTTCACACTTCTACCAGGAACACTAAGAGCAAAAGATGACGGCACAACTTACATAGACAGAACTACAAACGGCAGTGGTGTCAACTGCATGATGTTAAAAGCAAAGAACGAGCAGAAAAAGCAGAACTCATGGGAGTTTATGAAGTGGTGGGTTTCTACAGACACACAAGTTCGCTTTGGCCGTGAAATGGAAGCAATTCTTGGAGCAAGCGCACGTTATGCAACTGCAAACTACAATGCGCTGAAGCAGCTTTCCTGGAGCACAAAACAGCTTTCTGTTTTAACAGCGTCACTAGATTCTGCAATAGGAATTCCAGAAGTGCCAGGAAGCTACTACACAAGCCGCCATGTAACAAACGCAATCCGCAAAGTAATAAACAACAAGGAAGATTCCCGTGAAGTCATGATTGACTATGCGCGTAAGATTAACGAAGAGCTTAGTAGAAAGCGCAAGGAATTTGACCTTGAAACTTATGAAGATGAAATGGAAAAAACTGGAGGTTCAAAATGAAAGAAATTTGGAAAAAATATTCAGAACATAAAAAACTAGAACGGCAGCTGAACTGGCGCAAGGCTAAGAAGATGAAGATTTGCTATTTGTTTATTCTTCCATTCGCAGTTTTCTTTTTTGTCTCTTACATTTTGCCAATGATTACTTCAATATTCTACAGCTTTACAAATTTCAATATGCTTGAAAAACCAAAGTTTGTAGGGCTTCAGAACTATACAACGCTTTTGCTTCAGGACGATGTAAATCAGATTGCTGTTAAAAACACATTTATAATTGCTTTAATAACAGGACCTATTGGCTACATTTTAGCATTTGTAATTGCGTGGCTTATAAACGAACTTCCAAAGTGGGCGCGCTCTGTTATGGTAGTTGTGTTCTACGCTCCGTCTATTGCGGGCACTGTATACACAATTTTTGGCACATTGTTCCGTGGCGACATGTACGGCTGGATGAACGCATTTCTTATAAACAACGGGTTCACTTCTTCTCCAATTTTATTTTTAACAGATCCAAAATATATAATGAAGGTTATTATTCCTGTTATTCTATGGACAGGGCTTGGAACAGGCTTCCTTTCTTTTGTTGCAGGTCTTAAGGGAATTGACCAGTCACAATATGAAGCTGGCTACATTGACGGCATTCAAAACAGGTGGCAGGAGCTTTGGTACATAACGCTTCCTAATATGAAGCCAATGCTTATGTTCGGCGCTGTTATGCAAATTACAACAGCATTTAATGTTTGTGATATTCCACGCTACTTGGCAGGATTTCCTAGCACAGATTATGCGGCACGCACTGTTGTCCTTCATATGCTTGACCACGCATACAACCGCTTTGAGCTTGGATATGCAAGCGCTATAGCAACGCTTCTTTTTATTGTAATGATTGTTTGCAACAAAGTAATTCAATCTCTTCTTGAAAAAGTGGGGCAGTAATTTTATGTCAAAAAATAAATATGAAAAAATACATCACTATAAAATTCACAGAAGGCATCCTAACCGTTCTTTAGGCGGCGACATTGCCATAAATATTTTTCTTTTCCTTTTAGGGTTTGTCTTTTTAATTCCAATCATTTACGCAATTACAAATTCGTTAAAGCCTTTGTCTGAGCTGTTCAGGTTTCCTCCAACACTTTTTGTTGTAAAGAATCCTACGTTTAATAATTTCTCAGATTTGTTTGTCACAATGGGGCAGTCGTGGGTTCCATTTTCTAGATACTTGTTTAATACAGTGTTCTTGACTGTTGTTGGAACTGTAGGTCATATTTTCATTGCCTCAATGGCGGCATACGTCCTTGCAAAGTACGACTTCCCTGGTGGAAAATTTTTCTTTTCTTTAATAGTCACAACACTTATGTTCAGCGGCTACATCACTGGTATTCCAAACTACATAATTCAGTGCAGGCTTCATATGATAGACACTTACTGGGCTTTGCTTATACCAGCGTTTGCGGCTCCTATTGGGCTTTATCTTATGAAGCAGTTCATGGTGAATATTCCAGACAGCTTAATTGAAGCGGCTAAAATTGACGGCGCTAACGAATGGACAATTTTTATAAATCTAATAATGCCTAACGTAAAACCTGCGTGGCTCACTATGATGATTTTCTCAGTCCAAAGCTTGTGGAATAATTCAGCCTCAACTGTAATTTACACTGAATCAAAAAAAACACTTGTCTATGCGTTGAGCCAAATCACAGTGAACAACATTGCAAGAACAGGGCAGGCGGCGGCGGTAACAGTCATTACAATGATTGTGCCTTTAGCTTTGTACATTCTATCACAAAGTCAAATAATGGAAACAATGGCTACATCAGGCCTAAAGGACTAGAACATGCAGAAAAAAATAAAATTATTATCAATTACAATCTGCCTGTTTTTACAAGCGGCAAGTATTTTTGCGGAAGGCGACTGCTACACTTACGACAGATGGAGCGAAGTTGAATATTCTCCAGACGCGTATTCTGTTGCAAATGTTTATTCATCTTCAGAATTGGGAGGTGAACTAAAGCTGCAGTCACCACAAGGAATCTTCTGCAAGGGCACAGATGTTTATATTTGCGACACTGGCAACAACAGAATTATCCAAATGGAATATAGCAAAGACAGAACATTAACTGTAAAAAGAATTATAGAAAGCTTTAATTTAAATGATGATAAAGCTAGTGTTAAAAACACTTTTTCTTCACCATACGACGTTTATGTTTCTGCGGAAGATTACATCTATGTTGCTGATATGGACAACGGCCGTGTAGTAAAATTAGATAAAGACTTGAATTACATGATGCAGTTTGTAATGCCAAACGACCCAACTTACGACAGCTCACTTTCTTTTATGCCAACAAAAGTAATTGCTGATGTTTCTGGACGTGTTTATGCAATTGCAAAGAATGTTAACAAAGGCTTTTTAAAATACGAAAGCGACGGCACTTTTGCAGGCTTCTATGGAGCTTCTGAAGTAACACCAAATGCGCTAGATGAACTTTGGAAAAAACTTTCCACCAGAAGGCAAAGGGAACAGCTTGAGTCCTTTGTACCAACAGAATATTCAAATGTTTACAAGGACAGCGAAGGCTTTTTGTATGCAAGCCTAAAAACTTTTGACGAATGGAATTTAGCAAGTGACAAAGCAAAACCAATAAGAAGGCTTAATGCTTTAGGAAACGACATTCTAATTAAGAATGCAAAGAATCCTCCAATAGGCGACTTGATTTGGTCAAAATCTGGAACAGGATATGACGGCCCTTCAAGATTTGAAGACATAACTGTTTTAACAAATGATGTATATATTGCGCTTGACGGAACTCGCGGTAGAATTTTTGGCTACAACAACCAGGGCTATCTTTTATTTGCATTTGGCGGCAAAGGAAATCAGAAAGGATTTTTCAAACAGCCAATCGCAATTGAACACATAGAACGCGACTTGTTCATAGTTGATTCTTCCGAATGCACTGTTACTGTTATGACACCAACAAATTACTGCAATTTAATTTACGATGCCCTTGAAAAATACGCTGATGGTAAATATGAAGAGTCCGCATCTATTTGGGAAAAAGTTTTGCAGCTTAACGGCAACTATGACTTGGCTTACATAGGTCTTGGCAAGTCTGAATTAAGACAGAATCATTACAAAGCCGCAATGGATTACTTTGAAGTAAAGCGTGACAAAAAGGAATATTCAAAAGCATTTGTTCTGTATAGAAAGGAATGGTTTGAAAAAAACATCTGGTGGATTTTCACAATACTTATTGTAATTGTGGCAATTGTTTTCATTGTGAAGCAGATTAAAAAAATCAGACGGGAGGTTGAATCATTATGAGTTACATGGTTACAAAATTGCAAAAGTTTGGGCAGAAGCAAACATATATTCATTTTCTACAGACATTGAAATATTCACTTCATGTTGTTTTTCATCCAGCTGACGGCTTCTGGGACTTGACGCATGAAAAGCGCGGCTCTTACGCTGCGGCAAATTTTATTTTGCTTTTTACAGTCCTCACACATGTTTGGAAATTGCAGTGGACAAGTTTTTTATTTTTAGATGTGAACTGGAATAAAATGAACGTGCTTATTCAGATTGCGTCTATTTTATTGCCACTGTTTATTTTCTGCGTGTGCAACTGGGGTGTAACAACTTTGTTTGACGGCAAAGGAAAGCTTGGTGAAATATACATGTGCACTTGCTACGCATTAACTCCTTATGTGCTTTTGCAAATACCAATGATTATTTTAAGCCATGGTGTTACAGGGCAGGAGGGAACATTCTACGTTTTCTTCAACTCGTTAACATTTATTTGGATAGGCATTTTAATTTTCATGGGAATGATGATGCTTCATCAGTATACGTTTTCAAAAACATTTTTGTTTATGATAGCGTCTGCTTTTGCCATGCTGGTTTTTATTTTCATACTAATGCTTTTCTTTAGTATGATTTCACAAGGCATTGCTTATTTTGTTTCACTGGGCAGGGAAATCCTGTTCCGCTTGAACTGACGGAGTAAATATGAAACTTAAAAAAATACATTTTGAATTTAAAAAGCCAACAGTAGGGCAGTGGATATGGTTTGGAATTTTAGTGCTTATTATTGCATTCATTACATACATTGTAATTAGGCTTATTCCAAAAGATGAAGAGGACAAGACACAGTTTGTCTATTACACATACGAAGAGCCCGCAGAAGATATGCCTAAACCAGAATATGTTCTTGACAACGACAAACTCCACTTTGAACTTGACGCTTCAACAACTCATTTTACAGTTACTCAAAAAGACACAGGGCGTGTTTGGTATTCAAATCCAAAAGACGCTGCTTTAGATTCTATTGCTCTTCCAAAAGAAAAATCTTATATGGACTCTACGCTTCTTTTAACATACAGCACAGAAAACGGAGTTAACAACACATACGACAGTTCTTCTTATAGTGTAGCAAAAAAATATTATGAAATAGAAATGAACGGTGACTCTATTCAAGTAAATTATATTTTAGGTGACATTGAGCGCACTTACATTTTGCCAATGGCTCTTACAGAAACAAGAATGGACGAATTTACAGAGCAGATGAAAGGTGGCGACAAAAACTTGGTGCTTCAGTATTACAGAAAATACGACATAGACAACTTAATGGCAACAGACAATGAAAAAGAGCTTCTTGCAAAATACCCTGTTCTAGAAGAAGACAATGTTTATGTCTTCCGTGACAAAGTACCAGTGTACATGAAAGAAAGAATAGAAACTATTTTTACAGGCATAGGCTATACTTACGCAGACTACGAAGATGACCTAAAAATGTACAGCGGCGGCACTGTGAAAAATGTTCCTATGTTCAACATAAGCATAATCTACAAAATAGACGGCGGCAATTTAGTTGTGGATATTCCGTATGATAAAATAAGTTGTAAAAAAGACTATCCTTTAACAAAGCTTGCTGTTCTTCCATACATGGGAGCGGCCGGCACAGAAGACAAAGGATTTTTGTTTGTTCCAGAAGGCGGCGGCGCTTTAATAAATTTCAACAACGGCAAGAATAAGCAGAATTCATATTACTCTGACATCTACGGCTGGGACAGTTGCTTGAACAGAAAAATTCTTGTTACAGAAACAAAAAATCAGTTCCCTGTGTTCGGTATTTCTTACGGCGACAGTTCATTCATTTCTATAATTGAAAATGGCGCATCTTACGGCGGAATAAATGCTGACATAAGCGGCAGATACAACAGCTACAATACAGTCTACTCTTCCTTCAAACTTTATCATTCAGAGCAGTATGATGTTTCTAGCAAATCAAACAACGCAGAATATATTTATGAAGAAAGCCTTCCAGAAGGCGAGTCTATTACACAAAGATATTCTTTTGTTGACTCAGGCTCTTACGTTGACATGGCAAATGAATACGGCAGCTATATTGTAGAAAAAAATTCTTTGCAGAAAATTGCAGAAGATGAAGCGCCCGTTGCAGTAGAAATACTTGGAGCAGTTGATAAAATTCAGCAAGTCATGGGATTTCCAAAATCAAGGCCTTATGAGCTTACCACATACAAAAAAACTGGTGAAATAATTGACGAGCTTAACGAGCTTGGATTTAAAAATATGTATGTAAGGCTTACAGGATTTCTTAACAGCGGCGTGCAGCAGAAAGTTCTTACAAAGTCAAAAACCGTTTCTAAATTGGGAAGCAAAAAAGACTTTAATGAGCTTATTCAAAATCAGAATAAAAAACAACAAAGGCTTTACATTGACGGCTTAACTCAATATGCAAATGACAATACTTTGGCAGACGGATTTTCTATGTACCGTGACAGCGCACGTTTTGTAAGCTCTGAGCTTGCACGCATATACGACTACTCAAGTGTATGCTATGTTCAACTTGAAAATTTACATTACTTGGTAAACCCTATGTTCGCAAAAAAAATGTCAGAGAATTTAAAAGACTTTGCGCTTAAAAATTCCATAACAGGTGTTTCTTTTAGAGATGTTGGTAAAGATCTTTCTGCTGACTACAATGACGAAAGAAGGGTGAGCCGTGAAGCAGTAAAGAAAATGCAAATTGAAGTTCTTGATGAAATAAAAAAAGATAAGATTGGCTTAATGATGCAAGGTGGAAATGACTATATTCTTCCATACGCTGACATTATTACAAACATGGATTTGTTTGGAAACGAATATTTGATTCTTGATGAAAAAATACCTTTCTATGAAATTGCAATCCACGGATATGTAAACTACACAGGCAAGGCAATCAACATTGCGCCTTACTCGCAAAAAGAAGTTCTAAAAGCGGCTTCTTACGGAGCAGGCTTGTACTACGTGTTCATGGGCGAAAACACAGCAAAACTTCAGGACACAAATTACACAGAATATTATGGTGCTGGCTTTGACTCTTGGAAAAACAATGCGCAGAAAATTTATAAAAGATTCAACAACGAATTAGGAAGAACTTTCTCGCAGAAAATTGTTGATTTCAAAAATGTAAATGCAAATGTAACACGAACAAAATATGAAGACGGCACTGTAGTTTATGTGAACTACAGCAATGAGCCGTATACAACTTCATCTGGCGTTGCTGTTCCTAATCAAGACTACACTGTTGTTCAAGAAGATTACGAGGAGGAAAAATAAGATGAGTAAAAAAAGAATTGGTCTTACAAATAGACGCGCGGTAACGGGTTATCTTTTTATTCTGCCGTTCATCTTGGGTTTTTTGCTTTTTATGGTGCAGCCTCTTTTCCAGTCTTTAAAGATGAGCCTTTCTGATGTGAACATAAGCACGTCCGGCTTTGCTATGACATGGAATAATTTTTACAACTATATAAAGGCTTTTACAATTGACCCAGAATTTAACAGAATGTTGGCAACTGAAATTTCAACAATGATTTATCAGTCGCTTGCAACAATTGTATTCAGCTTTTTTGTGGCAATGATTTTAAATCAAGAGTTCAAAGGAAGAGCGCTTGTTCGTTCAATATTCTTCCTTGCTGTAATTCTTTCTTCAGGTGTGCTTGTTGGAATTGAGTACAACAACTCTCTAATGGCTGGGTTAAAAGACACTATAGAAAAACAAGGCAACTCAAACGGCATAACAGATGTCCTTGAAAAAATATTGCTGGCAGGTCAAACAAACGCTGCTTCAGAAAAAGTTTTTGACAAGCTCTTTGAAATAATAGATTCAATCTACGACGTTGCAATGGCATCGGGCATTCAGATTATCATCTTCCTTTCCGGCCTGCAGAATATTTCACCAAGCATGTATGAAGCGGCTGACATGGAAGGCTGCACAAAATGGGAAAGCCTTTGGAAAATAACAGTTCCAATGATCAGTCCAATTTTCCTTGTGTGCTGGATTTACACAATAATAGATTTCTTTATGAAGACAGACAATCAGATTATGGAAAAAATAAACAACGTAATGATTGTTCAATTGAACTACGGTTTTAGTTCAGCAATGGCATGGATTTATTTTATAGTAGTCATGCTTTTGATTGGAATAAGCTCTTTGATAATTAAGAAGGTGGTTTATTATTATGAGTGATGAAGGAAAAACTATGAAAAATATAATTCAAAATACAACACAAAATGAACAGCCTTTGGAAAAACAAAAGATAGGCTTTTGGGAACGCAACGAAGCTTCTGGCGGCATTCTTCTTAGGGAGACAATAAAAAAATATGCACTCTCAATTTTTAGAGCGCTACTTTTGTTTGGAATGTGCTTCTTAATTTTACAGCCAATTTTCAATAAAATAGCGGTAAGCTTTATGTCAGAGCGCGACTTGTACGACACAACGGTTGTTCTTATTCCAAAGCATTTTACTTTTGACAACTACAAGCTCACTGCAAAACTTCTTGAGTACAGCACATCTTTATTCAACACAATTTGGGTAAGTGCTCTTGTTTCTATTATACAAGTTTTTATGTGCGCCTTAGTTGGTTATGGCTTTGCAAGATTTGACTTTCCATTTAAGAATTTCTGGTTCTTCTGCGTTCTTCTTGTAATTATAATTCCTCCACAGACAATTTCTACTTCACTATATTTGCACTTCCATTACTTTGACATCTTTGGAATATTTAAAGCAATTACAGGGCAGTCGCTTAACTTGCGCTCGTCAATGCTTCCGTACATTCTTATGTGCTTAGGCTGCATGGGCTTAAAAGACGGCTTGTATATTTTTATGATAAGGCAATATTTTAGAGGCTTTCCTTATGAACTAGAAGAAGCGGCTTACGTTGACGGTTGCGGAACTTTCTCTACATTTATGAAGATTATGCTTCCTGGTGCTAAGCCAATTCTTACTTCATGCTTTCTCTTTTCATTTGTATGGCAGTGGACAGACAGCTTTTACACAGAGCTTTTCTTGGGAAAAATAAAAATGCTTTCTTCAGAAATATCTGGAATTGCAGACAGGCTACAAACTTACCTTACACTTACTTTAGGCGAGCGAATGGTAACACAGGCATACGAACAGCAGATTTTGGCAACAGGTGTTATTATGATAATTATTCCACTCATTATTTTATACTTGTTTGTGCAGAAGCAATTTGTAGAAAGCCTTACAACAACTGGTGTTAAAATGTAATAAACAGCAATACAGAAAATACCTGATGTATTTATGTAAAATTTGCTTTTATTCTATAATTGTATGATAATTAAGTTGTCATAAATAAATTTTGTGACTGATAAAATGATTTGATTGTCTTATATTATGAGATGATGTAGTTAGGAGGAAATAATGAAAAAATCATTGAGTAAAATTTTAATGCTGGGTATTGCGTTGTTGACAATTGGCTCAACAGATGTGTTTGCTGCTAAAAAGAAAAAGGAAGATCCTTTGAAGGCTGCAAAAAAAGCATACAAGCCAATTAAAGATCCAACAACAGGAAAAAAATATAACTTAAAAGGCATGGAAGTTATTGTAGCTGACTGGTGGTCACCTGCAGAAACTCCTGCTCCAACAAACGCATCAGAAGAGGCACGCGCTAACTGGCTTGCATTCTTGGAAGATACATACAAATTTACAATCAAGCAAGTTGGTATTGACGGCTGGGGAAAACATCCACAGACATTTGTAAACTTTGCTACAAACGGCGGCAGTGAAAACTACGTGTTTGTTCTTTATCAGAATTCAATTTCTGCGCAAATGAAGGCAGGCCTTATGTACGACTTGTCAACTCTTCCTGCATTAAATTTCTCTGAGTCAAAATGGCAAAAGCCTGTTACACAACTCATGACAGTTGGAAAAAAGATTTACGGAATGAGAGGCGTTGCTGCAGAACCTCGTGGCGGACTTTATTTTAACAAGAGAATGTTAAAGGAAGCTGGTGTTGATCCAGAATCATTGTACGACATGCAGAAGAACGGAACTTGGACATGGTCAGCATTTGAAAAGATTTGCTCAAAAGTCCTTCGCGACACAAACAACGACGGCGTAATGGACGTTTACCCAATGGTTAACTTCAACAAAGATTTCTATACTTGTGTTGTTGCTTCAAACAATGCTGCATATATTTCTAAAGATGCGAACGGCAGATTCATAAATGCAACAACTACAGATAATTTCCTTGAAGCTATGAACTGGGGAACAGACATGGTTACAAAATATGAGCTTCCAATTAAAGAAGGCTCTAAATGGGACTACTGCTACTCTGCGTTTATAAACGGTGAAGCTGCAATGCAGGCCGCTGAAGAATACCGTGTTGGCTCATTAAAAGATATGAAGGACGACTTTGGATTTGTATGCTTCCCTAAAGGACCAAAAGCAAAAGACTATGTGAACTATCAGTACGATAACGTCTATGTAATTCCTGCAAGCTACGACAAAGACACAGCTAACAAAATTGCATTCGCTTACAATATGTTCACAGAACCAACTCCAGGCTATGAAGATGATGAAAGCTGGAAGAACAGCTACTATTCATATTTCAGAGACTCTCGCGCTGTAGATGAAACTCTTGCCCGCATGAGAACAAACGGAGTTGCATTCATGGACCTTGTAGCAGGCGTTGATGCTGGCGACATAGTGTTCGGCGTTTTCGCAAAAGCAAAGACTCCAGCAGAAGCAATTGAAGCAGTAAAAAATTCATGGCAAGCAACACTTGATGAAATGAACGGAGTTACAAAATAAATTTAATCTTGTAATATAAGCTTACTTGAAAAGAGGATTGTGCAAAAGCAGTCCTCTTTTTTTTTATGTGTGAAAATTCGTATGTAAAGAGTTTTTGTTAATTTTAATAATAACATTATTTGTAATATACATATAAAGCCGGAGCCTGGGCTTTGGCACGAAAAAATTCTGCACAAGCGAAGCGCGGTAACACTGCAACGAAGTTTCAAGCAAGCCTTTTTCGGGACGAAGACACGGCGGAAGGCTTTTCTAAGTAAAATATAAGAGATATGTTTTATTAAAATTAACAATGACTATCAATATAAGTGAAACTCTGTATTGATTTCTAAATCCATATCAAATAAACTAACATCAGCAAAATAAAAGAGGAGCATCAAATGAAATTAAAAGCAATAACAGTTGCAGTTGCCACTTGTATTTTATTAACAAGCTGTGCAACAACTTCAAGCAGTGAAAATAAGGTTACAAGTAAATATAAAAAAATGCCTAATGTTTCAAATCCAAAAACTTATAGAATAGATACCTCTACGACATATCAGACAATTGACGGCTTTGGTGCGGCTTACACTTGGTATTCAGATTGGCTCTTTCATGAAAATAAAACTGGCGACAAGGCAATGGATGCTCTTTTTAGCGATGCAAAACTTTCAATACTAAGATTTAAAAATGAATATGAGTATACAAAAAAAGGCATTGCGGAAAATGGAGAGACTATGCTCAAGTATTACAAGGGCGCAGAAAAACGTTGCGCTGAATATGGAGAAAAGCCAATTGTTCTAATGTGCTGCTGGTCTCCTCCTGCCGCATTGAAATCAAATAATCAAATAAACGGAACAGGAGACTCAACTCTAAGAAAAAATTCAGACGGCGCTTATTGCTACGAAGAGTATGCCCAGTGGTGGAAAGACTCAATAAAATACTACACAAATTTAGGAATACATGTTGATTATGTTTCTATACAAAATGAAGTAGAATTTACAGCTTCTTATGACGGCTGCAGGTTTGACGCTTATGAAAATGAAAAGTTTGCTTCTTACGCAAAAGCTTTTGTCGCGGTTTATCATGCTCTAAAAAAAGAGTTTGGCGACAGTGCACCAAAAATGCTTGGGCCAGAAACAATGAGCTGCGAATGGCGGACAATATTACCTTATGTAAAAGCAATAAAAGAGCTTGATGAAGAAAGCTTTGCGGGAATTGCGCATCATCTTTATGTTGGCGGAACTGCTAGCGAAGAAAAAAAATCAGTTGATCCAGACAGTTTCATCACTAACTTTATGACAATGGGAAATAACTTTTCCGATGTAAAAAAATGGCAGACTGAATATTACATAGGCCATGCAATTCAACAGGCGGAGCTTATAAACAACTGCCTTACTTTTGAAAATGTGAACGCGTATCTTTTTTGGAGCGGTGTTTGGTCAACTTCAAATTCCACTTTTGAAAATGCAGACTTGTCTTCTGTAATGTGGAATGGCTCTTGGAGAAAGGCCGCAAAATATTACGTAATGAGGCACTTCTCTGAATACATAAGGCCTGGCTACACAAGGGTAAAAGCAATGAGCGGCTCTGGAGATATAAAAACTTCAGCGTATATAAGCCCTGACAAAAAAACAATGACACTTGTTTTAATAAACAAATCTGATGAGAACTTGGGAGTGCTAATTAGCAACTCTGATTTTAATTACACAACAATGCACGCGTACCAGTCAGTGTTTGGCGATGTTGCGGAAGATGAAAATGATTGCTGGATAGACCGCGGAACGCTAGTTCCAACTGACGAAGTGGGGCTTCCTCCAAAAAGCGTTACAACAGTTGTTCTATATTTATAAATCTGTTCACCGAGCATGTAAATGAGCAGCTGATGTCATTCCGACAGTAGTGGAGGAATCTGTTTACTAAAAAAAGACTTTTTTGTAATCTTGAATTTAAGTTTCAATAAGTCCATACTTCGCTAATGGCAGAAAATAAAATTCTAGATATAACAATTCTATGCAAGGTGGTTGATAACTATGGCGACATAGGTTTTGTCTACCGCCTTGCGCGCTCTCTTTCTTCCAAAAAAATACAAAGCCTTTTTCCAAGCATCTCAATAAAACTGCGTCTTGTTGTAGACAACCTGAATTCGTTTTCAAAAATGGCGCCAGAAGTTTTGTGCAATATGCCAGAGCAAAATATAGACGGCTGGACAATTCTAGATTGGAATAATGAAAAAATTTGCAATGAGTTATACCAAATAAATCCACCTGACATAATACTTGAGTGCTTCCAGTGCGGCCGGCCTCTTTGGCTGGACAATATTTTATTTGATAAAAGCAACAGTAAAACATTTCACATTGTGAACATAGAATATCTTACTGCGGAAAAATGGGCTGACGACTTCCATTTGCTTAAGTCAGGAACACGGTCTGCTTTTGTAAAAAAAATAAACTTTATGCCGGGCTATTCTTCTAAGACTGGCTGGCTTGTGCTGGACGAGCCTTTTATAAATTACGTCCATGAAAAATATTCTAATAAAGAAAATGGTGTTTCTAAAAAAATAAAATGCCGTTCAACTTCTGCAATAACAGCACTTGCAAAATATCTTTCTGCAGAGGACATTTCATTTCTTGCTGATGAAAATATTTTCAATGTAGTTGTTTTTAGCTATCCAAGAAATTTCACTTCTGTTGTTAGCGCGTTAGACTTATTTCAAAAAGAAAGACAGAAGAAAAACTCTAATTTTAAAGTGCATGTTTTTTGCGCAAGCGGAATAAGCTATGAGCCGTTTGTTAATTCATGGAGTGAAGCGAGCAAGCCTTTTGAAGTATCAAAGCTGCCGTTTTTGCCCCAGACAGTTTGGGACGCTCTTTTGTGCGTGTCAGATTTTAATTTTATACGCGGGGAAGATTCTTTGTCGCGCGCAAGTTTGTGCGGTGTGCCTTTTATGTGGCATGCGTACATTCAAAAGGAAGAGTACCAGATTGTAAAAGTTCAGGCACTTCTTGACGCAATGAAGAAATTCTTTTTGCCAGAAAACTTTTCCTTGCTTCAAAAGTATGCGCTTCTTTATAACAGAAATGAAAAAAATGACTACGGTTCAGACACGGCCAATATTATGAATGAGGTTTTTTCAAAAGAAAATTATTCCGACCAAGACGGCGCCGAGCAAAAATCACTTCTAGAAAAGTTGCTTCTAAATTATGAAGAAATTTACAAAAGCTTTGAAAATTTCTCCAAATCAATCGAGTCAAACGGAAACATGACTTCAAGCCTAATTAACACACTTATTTCTATAAAATAAAACAAATGTTGCAATTATAGCTCATAAAATGTATACTATGTTACTACCTCAACTAGAGGCAAAAAGAGTAGGAACTATGTTATCAACAAACGAAATTAGAGTGGGAACCGCTTTTATGTATGAAGGAAACCCACTTATTGTTCAGCGTATGCTTGGACAGAAGGGAGGACGTGCTGGAATGGTTACACGTCTTCGTGTAAAAAACATTGTGACCGGTTCAACACAAGACTTAGGCCTTGATGCAGGTGAAAAGTTCGAAGAAGTCGATCTTGATGAAAAGAATGTAAAACTTTCTTACATTGACGGTGATGATTATGTTTTCATGGATCAGGAAACTTATGATGAACTTCGCTTAGCAAAAGAAGATCTTGGCGACAACGCAGGTTACATTTCTCCAGACGATGATATCGACATTATCATTACTTATTACAGTGGAAAACCTGTAGGTGTAAAACTTCCAGTTAACATAACACGCACAATCACATACTGCGAGCCTGGAATTAAAGGCGACACAAGCGGCAAGTCTACAAAGCCTGCAACACTTGATACCGGCTTTGAAGCAAAAGTACCATTGTTCTGCAACACAGGCGACCGTATTGTAATTGACACCCGCGACGGTTCATTCGCAGAGCGCGCAAAAGATAAATAAATTTAATTTTATATCTTTAAAATGAAAAGAGCAGGCAATGAAGAAAAATCTTCATCCTGCTTTTTTTTTCGACCCATATGCGATTCGAACGCACCACCTGCCGCTTAGGAGGCGGCCGCTCTATCCAAATGAGCTAATGGGTCATGAATAAAATATCAGAAAATCAAAAAATACACAACATTATTTGTCCATAATTATTATTTCCACACGGCGGTTTTTTGCTTTTCCACTTTCTGTGCTGTTGCTTGCTATAGGCTGTGTGGCTCCAAAGCCCTGTGTGAAAATGTGGTACTTGTCTTTTACACCAAGCTCTATTAAATAGTCTGCCACGGACTGCGCCCTCTCTTCACTTAGAAGCTGCCTTACTTTTTCTGTTCCCGCAAGAGCTGTGTGGCCGTTAACAAGAATGTCGTTGTCAGGGTAAGACGAAAGTATTTTTGCAATCTTCTGAATCTTTTCCTTTTCACTGTCCAAAAGCTCCGAGCTGTCTGCCTTGAACTTTATGTTCTCTATAGAAAGTGTAAGCCCCTTGTCGCTCTGCTTAACTGTAACATCATCAATTCCAAGATTCTTTACCTGGTCCTGAACTTTTGCAACATTTTCATCAGTGTTTGTCTGAACAAATTCTGTGACTTCTGCATGTGCCGTCCCCCTGAACTCAAAAAGGTTGCCGTACGAAGTTTCAATCAGTATTCTAAAATTTTCATGGTAGTGGTCAATTGCGCCTTTGTCATTGTCCCAGTAAATTGTCTGGTCGCTAAAGCCCATTGTAGAAGCGGGGTAGTCGCTGTAGCTTCCGTAAGTGCCGCTTGTTGCAGGACTGTCGTAGTAAAGCGAATATTTTACTTTAAAAACATAAAGAGTTTTTTCAGAAGTAGTTTTTGTTTTGTCAGAAGGGTTGCTAACACTTGATGCCGCATATGACAATTCTTTTTTGTCTGTAGTTTTTTTTGCCACTGTTCCAAGGTACGTGTATGTCGCGGTGAACGGAATCTTGTATGGCTTTTCCAAACCAAAGCCTCTTCTTAGGTCATGCGCCTCTTCACCGTTAGCAGTCCATGTGTCTCCTGGAGCAATTTCTTTTTTAGGGAACACAGGCACGTCTCTTACAACCGGCATAAAATATTCATCGCTGATTGTGTAAGCGCCTTGGGCGTCGCGTGTAAAAATGCTTCTGTATTCGTCGCCCCATTTGAACTTAGTTCCAGTTTTTGCGCCAACGGAATTTTCTGTTGTCATAAAAGAAACATCGTGCTCAGCGCTGCCGTCGTCGTTTGATTTTGTAACTTTTACAGATATTCTGTTTACAATTTCTGCCTGGTGGTCAACGGCCATGTTTACAAAAACTGTTTCGTTCACTGTAGAAAGTATTCTGTAGCTGTCGCCAGTTTTATATTTAAATGTGAATGTTTGAGGTTTTGCACAAGTGTCGTAATTCTCATCTTCTTGAAAGCTGTTTGCTTTTGGGGAGTATTCTGTCTGGGCAAAAACAAAATTTGATGATAGTAAAAACAGCATCGCTGCGGAAAATAAAACAAGATTTTTTTTCATAGATGGCACCTCTCTTTAAATATCGGCAGAAATATGTGCCTAGTTTAGCAAGAGGTGTGTTTATTTTTTTTGATTGATTTAGTCTTCCCAGCTGCCAGTTCTTATTTCTTCAGCAATGCGGTTCCAGCTGTCGTAGCGCTCTTCGCTTATTTTTCCACTTTCAACAGCTTCTTTTATAGCGCACCCTTTTTCTGAAAGGTGGGAGCAGCTCATTCCAAAAGTGCATTTGCCTAAGTATGGCACAAATTCTTTAAAGTATAGCGCAAGGTTGTCTGCCGTTATGTCGTGAAGAACAAACCGCCGTACACCAGGTGTGTCTATTATGTTCGCTGTAGAGCCATGTATTCCGCCCATAAGCGCTTCGTCCAATTGAATGTGCATAAGAACACCTTTTGTTGTTGTGTGAGTGCCACGGCCGTATTTTTGCGAAAGGCTGCCTGTTCTTAAAACGCAAGTGTTGTCAAGAACATTGATCAAGCTGCTTTTTCCAACACCGCTTTGTCCAACAAACGCGCTCAAGTGGTTTTCCAAAATCTGGGCAAGCTCGACCATGCCTTCGCCTGTCTTTGCGCTTACTCGTAAAACTTTGTAGCCAATGTCTTCCCAAACATGCAGCCTGTTTTCCATTTCATCGTCAGAATTTGATTTTAGATCATATTTGTTGCAGACAATTACGGGTGTTATTTTTTCATACTCCGCCTGTGCCAACGCCCTGTCAATAAAGCGCGGCCTGAATGGAGGCATGTCTGGAGTTGTTACAATTAAAAGATAGTCTAGGTTTGAGGCAAGAAGCTGCGGCAGTCTTTTTTTTACATTCCATCTGACAAATTCGTTTTTGCGTTCAGAAAGGCTTGTTATTTGCCCCTTGCTTTCTTCAAGGGTGTCTTCCTCTAGAATTACATTGTCGCCAGGTGCAAGCGGGTTGTAGTAACCTTCGCACCCCTTTAGGATTTTTCCCTTTAAAGAACAAGTGCGTGTTATTCCGTCTTCACATTCAACTTCAAAAAAATTATTGCTGCCGTCTAAAACTAATCCAACCATATGTTTGAATTTTGCGTTAAACGGCGGTTATTGTCAATAGATATTACTCGTCATTGTTATTTTTTATAAAAATTGGTTATTTTTTTTCCATCAAGAAAGCCTTCCGCCGTGTCTTCGTCCCAAAAAAGGCTTGCTTGAAACTTCGTTGCAGTGTTACCGCGCTTCGCTTGTGCAGAATTTTTTCGTGCCAAAGCCCCGGCTACGGCATTATTTTGTTTTATAAATAATTTTTATTAAAACTACCAAACTCAAACTGTAAATTCGTCAATTTGCTTTCCAATTCTAGAAATTGAATTTTCCATTTTGGTTGAGATTTCTGAAAGTGCCACGCTTGCCTTGTTCACTTTGTCAGCGCCAATCTTCATTTCGTCCATGCTGTCTTTTACGGCGTATGTAATATCCTGAAGCCTCTTTACTTCTTCAAGAATTGCCTTGTTGCCTTGCCCCATTTCTGTAGAGGCGTTTTTTACTTCAACAGTATTGTCGTTCATTGAATGAAGAGCGTCTGTAATTTGCTTAGAGCCTTCTTTTTGCTCAATCATTGCGCCGCTTATTTGTCGTACAAGCTCGTCCGTGTCCTTGATCATTTCAGAAACTGAATTGAATACACTGCTTGACTCTGAAGAAGCTCCTACAACGTCAGAAATTGACTGTTGAATTTTCTTTAACTGCTCGCCAATTGTCTTTGACTGTCTGGAAGATGTTTCAGAAAGTTTTCTAATTTCGTCAGCAACAACGCTGAATCCTTTACCAGCTTCTCCTGCGTGCGCCGCTTCTATTGCCGCGTTCATTGCAAGAAGGTTTGTCTGGTTTGCAATATTTTGAATGGATTTGTTAGCGTCACCAAGAGTTTTTGACTGCTGCTTTATCTGCTCGATTTTTTCATTTACGCCCTTTTGTTTTGTAGAGCCTGTGGCTGCCTTTGACTGAAGCTCTTCAAAAGACTGTGCCATGTGGTTTACAACTTGATCTACAGAATTTATGTTGCCAATCATTTCTTCAACAGCCGCTGAAGCCTGCACAACTCCAGAAGACTCTGTTTCTATCATTCTTTCAAGTGAGCTTATGTTGGCCGCAATTTGATTTACCGCGCCCGCTGTCTCTTCAACGCTTGCAGACTGGTTTACAATCTGAGTGTGAACGCTGTCAATGTTAGACTGTATTTGAATCATTACAGACGCTGTGTCCTGTGAAGTTTCCTGCAGAGAAACGCCAGCTTTTGACAAGTCATTTTTTGAAGCAATAATGTCCTTAACAATGTTCTGAAGCTTTTCTGTGAACTTGTTGAATCCGTCTACAACGCCGCCAATTTCATTATTTGATTTTATTTCTATTCTTTTTGTAAGGTCGGCGTTACCGCTTGCTATTCCGTAAATAGTTTTTTGAACAACCTGCAAAGGCTTTAATGAATAAACAATTAATATTGCCACAAAGAAGATAATTAAGAACCCAATAATGAGGCCTGTAATAATCATTTTTATTCTTAGAGAATTGCTTGTCTGTTTTATTTGTGAGTCTGGAACTGAAAAAGCAAGACCCCATGGTGTATATTCAACAGGATAGTATGAAATTAAGTCTTTAGATTCATTTAATCCGTTCACCCATGCAGAGCCTTTTTTACCTGCAGCAATTGATTTTGCAACTTCGCTCATGTCTTTATTTTTCTCTGTTAAATCAGTTATGAAATTTTTCTTCATTTGATATTCTTCAACTGGGTGTGAAATTATTATGCCGTTGCTTGCAAGAAGCCAGCCGTAGCCTTGTTCTCCAAGCTTCATATTTTGAACTTCATCTTGAAGTTTAGCGATAGAAAAAACGCCTGCAAAAAGCGCAATAGGTTTTCCATTAACTTTTACAGCACGCGCAATATGAATAACGGCTTTGCCTGTGTTTTTAGAGAACACTGGGTCGTCTATATAATAATCTTTTCCTTCTTCAAAGATTGCCTTGTAATAAGGTCTGTCTTTTATATTGCCGGTCTTGTCCAGGTCTGTAACATAATTTCCGTCAGGGCCACAAACTAGAATGTAGTCAAAGTGATTGCTTCTTGACTGCCTGTGCGCAACAATCCATTTGTGCATTTGCTCAATGTCGCCTGTTTGAGCGGTGTTTGTTTCTGTGTACATTTTCATTTCTAGAATGTAGCCGTATATTTCATTAGAAAATGCTTTTGCGTTTGAAGAGACAATTTGATCTATGCTCTGCTCATATTCCGCAGTAGTTAATTTTTGCACATTTGATGTTGCGATTTTTACCTGGATTGTGTTTAGAATTACAAACACCAGAGTAATGGCTATTGTGAAGCTTACAACTAGCTTTTGCTTCTTATTAGTTTCTGAATTTTCCGTACTCATAGTTAGAATCTCCCAAAAAAAAAGGAAATATTTAAAAGCATTGTTTTCAAATATTCCCCGAATTTCTATAATATATCATAATATCAAAAAAATTACAAATTTATATTTGTTACAAATATAGAACAATAATAAAACTATTTTAATAATTTGCTTTTTTTTAAGATTGCCAAACTATTTTTTAAGTATGCTTAATCCGAGCTGTAGGGGCGGCGGCGCAAGCCGGCGTTGCGCAGCAATGAGGGCACCGAAACCCCGGAATGGTCGGTCGGAGCAACAGTGTTTTTCCATTTAAATAAATTTGGGAAATTATTCATTATTCATTATTCATTATTCATTTACCACACTAGAATAGAACATAAAAAAACACTATACTTGAATATTATTTTTAGAGGTGTGCGCATGAAAGCTATAGAGTTAGAAAAATCATATAATCCAAAAGAATTTGAAGATAGAATTTACAAACAGTGGGTTGAAGAGGGCTATTTCAAGCCTTCATCAGATGAAAAGTCCCCTGTGCATAGTGAATATGAAGAGAAGGCAAAAAAGCTTTCTGAAGACGAGCTTAGAAAGTCAACTTACACTGTTGTTATTCCGCCGCCAAACGTAACTGGTGTGCTTCACATGGGGCACGGGCTTAACAACACTTTGCAGGATATAGTTGTTCGCTACCACAGAATGAAGGGCGACAACACTCTTTGGATTCCGGGAACAGACCACGCCGGCATTGCAACTCAGAACGTAGTTGAGCGCGCTTTGAAAAAAGAGGGCAAGACACGCAACGACTTGGGCCGTGAGAAATTTCTAGAAAGAACATGGCAGGTAAAAGAGGAGCATCATGACACAATTGTTAAGCAGCAGAGAAAGCTTGGCAACAGTGTGGACTGGGACCGCGAGCGCTTTACAATGGATGAAGGCTTGTCTAAAGCTGTGCGCGATGTTTTTGTCACACTTTACGAACGCGGCTTAATTTACAAAGGCCATTATCTTGTTAACTGGTGCCCCCGTTGCGGTACAGCCCTTGCTGATGATGAAGTTGACCACACAGACACAAAAGGCTCCATGTACCATATTTGGTATGAGTACGCAGACGGTCCGGCTCCAGACGGCTCTACAAAAATAGAAATTGCAACTACGCGTCCTGAGACTTTGCTTGGAGACACTGCTGTTGCAGTTAACCCAACAGACGAACGCTACAAGGATATTGTTGGAAAAAAGCTAAAGCTTCCTTTAACCAACCGCACAATTCCTTTAATTGCCGACGCTTATGTTGACAAAACTTTTGGAACAGGCATGGTGAAAATAACACCAGCCCACGATCCAAACGACTGGCAGGTTGGAAAAAGAAACAATCTTGAAGTAATAAACATTCTAAATCCTGATGGCACTTTAAATGACAACTGCCCTGAAAAATACCGCGGGCTTACTTGCGAAAAGGCGCGCGCTTTAATTATACAGGACTTGACTGACTTGGGTTTGTACAAAGGGGAAGAAAAAATTGTCCACTCAGTTGGACACTGCTACCGTTGCGGAACTGTAGTGGAGCCTTACTTAAGCGACCAGTGGTTTGTAAAAATGCAGCCGCTTGCTGACAAAGCTTTGAAGGCATGGAAGGACGGAGAAATTGTTTTCTACCCAAAGAAATGGGAAAACACATACAACAACTGGCTTACAAACATACGCGACTGGTGCATAAGCCGCCAGCTTTGGTGGGGCCACAGAATACCTGTTTGGTACTGCAAGGAATGCGGCGAAACAATTGTTGCCCGCGAAGACCCTTGCAAATGCCCTAAGTGCGGCGCTCCAAAAGAAAAGCTTGAGCAGGATCCTGATGTTCTTGACACATGGTTCAGCTCATGGCTGTGGCCTTTTAGCACATTGGGCTGGCCTGAAAAAACAGACGACCTTAAAAAGTTCTACCCAACAACAGCGCTTGTAACTGCGTACGACATAATCTTCTTCTGGGTAAGCCGTATGATTATGGCTGGCTTGGAATTTACAGGCAAGGCTCCTTTCCACGACATTTACATTCACGGTCTTGTTCGCGACAAGCAGGGGCGCAAAATGAGCAAGTCTTTAGGCAACGGACTTGACCCTCTTGAAATAATAGACATGTACGGAGCGGACGCGTTGAAGTTCACTCTAAGCTACATGTGCGCTCAGGGGCAGGACATTCTTATAGACAAGGAAAGCTTTAAATTAGGCAGCCGTTTCTGCAACAAAGTTTGGAACGCAAGCCGCTACATCTTGGGCAACTTGGAAGGGCGCACACTTGTTTCTGTAAAGGACTCGGACTTAACAGAGCTTGACAAGTGGATTTACTCTTGTCTGGACAACGCTGTAAGAAATGAAAAGTCAGCTCTAGAAAGCTACAGGTACAACGACGGCGCTTCTACAATTTACGAATACTTCTGGAACGACTTCTGCGACTGGTACGTGGAGGCAACAAAAATTTCATTCAAGTCTGGCGATGAAAAAGAAAAGGACAGGGCTGTTAGCGTACTGCTCAATGTTCTTGAAGAAAGCCTAAGGCTGTTGCATCCGTTCATTCCGTTTGTAACAGAAGAAATCTATGGAAAACTGCCGCTTGAAGAAATCATTTCTAACAGAAAATCAGCAGGCGCACAAAAAATAATTTCTAACTCAGAATACAAAGGAATGCTAGTTGACGCGCCTTACCCTGTTGAAAACGACAGCCGCAAGAATGAAGAAATAACATCACGCTTTGAAGTTCTAAAAGAGCTTATAAAAAATGTGCGTGCCTTAAGAACAGAGTGCGGAATTGAGCCTTCCTCAAAACTTCACATTGCTGTTAAAATAACAAAAGGCTCTTCTGCGGAAGTAATCAAAGAAAAGACAGAAATGATTCAGCTTTTGGCAGGTGTAGAAAAAATTGAGTTTGTGGAATCAAAGCCAGAAAAATCAATTGGAACAGTTGGCAAAGGTTTTGAAGCGTTCCTTCTTGTTGATGAAAACGTAAACAAAGAGCAGCTTCTTGCAAAGTTCACAAAGGAAATTGCTTCTGAAGAAGACACTGTAAAAAAGACAGAGGCAAAGCTTGGTGGAAAATTCGCAGAGCACGCCCCGGCGGAAGTTGTTCAGGCGGAAAAAGACAAACTTGCAGACTGTAAGCGCAGAATAGAAAAGTTAAACGCCTACGTAAAAAGCCTGTAAAAATAAAGGAGGTATTTCCATGGCAAAAACATTCAATATGCAGACAGTAAAGCCTTCTCAAATGGACAGGGAGCACATGCTTGCGTTAAAGAGCATTTTCTTAGCGCCGTACATGCAGCTTTCAACAGCCCTTATTGGAAAGGCAAGATACGCCGGTGGAAATATGTTCCGTCATCAAATAGACACAATGGGCATTTTAATAGACTACGGCTACATAGACAGCGTTCTGTTAAAGACCAGCTGCGTCCACGATGTTCTAGAAGACATACCGGGCTTTGACCCAGAGTCAATTCGTAATGCTGACGAAGAGGGCGAGGACGTTTTAAAGCTTGTCCTTGAAGTTACAAAAAGGCCAGGTCAGCTAAAGCCAGACTACTTGCGGGGCATAATTGACCACGGCAGCCACAAGGCAAAAGTGCTAAAATGCGCCGACCGTATAAGCAACATGATAAGCCTTGGCTTTGTAACAAGCCCAGAGTTCATAGAGCGTTACTGCGATGAAACCGAATTCTTTATTTTCCCAATCGCGCTTGAAGTAGACTACAACATGTACCAGGAGCTAATAAACCTTGTAATGACCCGCCGCCAGTACTTGGAAGATTCCGGGTACTTCAATAGAAAAAAATCAGAAGAGTAAGTGCATTTCTAAAAATTCATTCTTGTAATTCAAGTAAGCACAGGATGTGCGTTGTTACATTGCAAGAATTGACACATTCAATTTAACTTCAAAGACAATTATTGCTACACATAAAAATACAGGGATGTTTTTATGTGTAAGATTCTTTATTTGACATTCTGAATAGAATAGAATAGAATAGAATAAAGAGGCGCACAATGGATTTTAAAGAAAGTGAAACTGTTGAGCTAAAAGAAATTGTCTGTGAAAGCATAAAGAAAACAATTGTCGCATTTGCAAATACAAAAGGCGGTGTGCTTTTTGTTGGTGTTACAGACAAAGGTGTTCCTGTTGGTGTGGAAAATACAGACGAAGCAATTCAGCAGCTTACAAATGTAATTCGCGATTCTATAAAGCCTGATGTGACAATGTTTATTCATTATGAAACTGTTGCTGCAAACTCAAAATCAATTGTAAAAGTTGAAGTGCAAAGAGGAACTGAACGTCCTTATTATCTTTCAAACAAAGGCTTGCGTCCAGAAGGCGTTTATTTGCGACAAGGTACTTCATCTGTTTCTGCTTCAGAAAATGCCATACGCTCTATGATAAAAGAAACAGACGGCGACACTTTTGAGTCAATGCGTTCTCTTATGCAAAACCTTACATTTGACGCAATGAAGGCTGAATTTCAAAAAAGAAATTTAGAGCTTGGAACTTCACAGTTTAAAACACTTGGCTTAATTAATGAAGATTCACTTTACATAAACCTTGCGCTTGTTCTTTCTGACCAATGCCCTTCAATAATAAAAATCGCAAAGTTCAATGGCACCTCTGAAGAAAATTTTCAAGACAGGCGTGAATTTTCATCATCACTTTTTACTCAGCTTAATGAGGCCTACAATTATATTTCACTTACTAACCAGACAAAATCAACTTTTAAAGATTTGTATAGAATAGACAGCAAGGACTACCCAGAAGTAGCTTTAAGAGAGGCGCTTCTTAACGCGCTTGTTCACAGGGACTATTCTTTTAGCGCAAGCACGCTTATAAAAATATTTGATGACAGAATTGAATTTGTTTCTGTGGGCGGGCTTCAAAAAGGAATTTCCTTGGACGATATAATGCTGGGCCTTTCTATTTGCCGCAACGAAAAACTTGCAAATGTGTTTTACAGTCTTGAGCTTATTGAGTCCTACGGCACTGGAATAAAAAAAATATTCAGCTCTTATGGCTCAAAACCTGTTAAGCCAAAAATTGAAGTTTCTACAAACGCTTTTAAAATAACGCTTCCAAATTGCAACAATCCTGTTCTATACAAAATGGACAATGCGCAATCTTACGAAGTCAACGCCCCGTCTTCTGAAAAATACGTTGCTGCTAAAAATGAGTACGACCCGTATTGCTCTGGCGAAAAAGTTGTTCTTAAATATATAAAGTCGCACAAGTCTGTTACGCGTTCAGAAGTCGAGTCTATTTTAAAAGTCTCGCTTTCCACCGCAAACCGTGTGCTTGTAAAATTAGTTGAAAGCGGCAGCATACGGCAAGAGGGCAGGGGCAAGAACACGCGGTAT
>JBAXYY010000011.1:0-26878 GCA_041670585.1 Treponema sp.
AGCACTTTCATCTTCTCTTCGTCAATCTTAACAAGAAGATTTTTCTCATGCGTTGGAAGAACAAGACCTTTTGGACCGTTCTTGGCGCGTCGCAAGTATTTTACATTTGTGTAGTACAAGTCAGCCTGTCCGTTTTTGCGTGCCTTTGAATGGTACACTGCAAGGTTACCTGCGTACAGCAAGATTTCAAGCGGCACTGTTTTTCCAGAGCGCGCCTTTATAAAAACATAGCCCCCGGAATAGTCGCGCGTGTGTAGCCATAAGTCTGCGCCCTTTACTGTGTGCCGTAAGAGATCGTCGTTTTCATTAGCGGTGCGTCCTACAATAATTGTCCAGCCGTTTATTTCGTAGTGAAGCCCTGCATGCTTTTTCTGAATGTTTTGCTTTGGCGAAGTGTCATGGCGCAACATCTGCTCTATTTTTAATTCATTTTTTTCTGTGAGCATTGCGTTGTATTCCGCATCAAGGGCCGCAAGCGCTTTTTCAGAAAGAGAAATGTCATGCTCCAGCGCGTCCATGCCAGACACTGCTTTTTTATATTGCTCATAGTAAACAGCCGCGTTTTCCTGAACTGATTTTTTTGCGTCAAGCCTTATGTGAACTTCTTTGCCGGTGTCGTAATCTGTGCAGTCTAAAGAGGAGCCTTGTGCCTGTGCGCCGTAGGATAAAATAAGGTCGCCTATGTGCTTTAGTTTTTCTGCGTTTTCAAACTGCGCTTTTTTTGCGTTGAGCTTGTCCAGCGCCGCCTTCATTCTGCTGTGCTTTTCGTTGTACCATTTTTCTGCGTTCTGCAAGAGGCTTTCGCGTGAAAGAACCGTTGCGTGCTCGCTGTAGAACATGTCTACTTTTTCATTGAAAGAAAACTGTTTGCCTTCAGTTGTAATTTCACTGAATGTGCGGACAGGAAATCTTTCTAACGATTTTATTTTTTCTTCATCAGTAGGAATCTTTTCTTCCACAGAGAATTTGCCGCCTGTGACTTCGCCTTTAGAAGGCCTTCTGTACATGCAGTCCAAGATGTTGCCCTCAGTGTCTGTAACAATTATGTTTGAAGCGCCTGACCATAGCCTTATGTACATTAAGAATTTTTCTTCACCGTTATGAGTAAGCTCAATCAGGATAATTCTGTCCAATCCAAGCTGTTTAATAGAAGTTATTTTTGAGCCTTTAATTCTAGACTTTAGAAATTCATTAAAGCGGAGCGGCTTTGCGTTCTTAGGAATCTTTCTGTTTGAAATATTCAAGCGGCAGGCGTTTGCTGAAGTGCATACAAGAAGCGTGTTTGAAGTTCCATTTTTAAATATTCTAAAAGCTATTGTGTCGTACCCAGGCTGGACAATTTCCTGAATAAAAGCTCCAGTGAAGTCCAGCTCTGAAAGCACAACATTTATTTCGTTGCAGTTAAGTGACATTTATTTTTTATTCTCAAGCTCTGATAATTGTTTTTGAAGCGCTATAGTGCTCTTTGTTTGACGGACAAGTCTTTGTGCTAGCATTTTGCTTAAGAATATGCCGTAGTGTGGGTTCTTGCGAATCAAAGTAAGAAACGCTGTCTTTGGCACTTTAATTAATTTGCAGTTTCCCACAGCAAGAATTGTCGCTGTTCTTCTGTCGTTTAATAAGAATGCCATTTCTCCAATGAACATGTCGTTTGGAGTAAGAACAGCTGTAAGTTTTCTTCCTGAATAAACGGCGTATCTTCCAGAGACAATAAAGAACAGATCGTTTGACATTTCATTTTCTTTGCAGACAATCTGCTTGTCTTTGTATTCTATAGTTGCAAAAGGCTCCATAATGCCTGGAACTGTGTTGACTTCATTCTGCAGATTTGTAATGTCAAATGTGACTTCATTTCCTTTTTCATTATATACAATTGTATTTACAAGCTGACGGCTTAATGAAATTCCACGTCCGTGCATTTCCTGGGTGCTGCTTGTGTGAGAGTATTTTCTCCAGTCAAAACCGTCGCCGTCGTCTTTTATTGTGAATGAGGAAGTTGTTTTTCCAATTGAGTATGAAATGTGAATTCTTTTATTTGCGTATTGAGTCTCGCTGTTGCGTTTTGCAATAAGCTGAAGAATGTCTCCGCCTTGCTTCATCCAGTTTGTTTTATCGTCAAAAGTAATTCCTAAATTTCCATGTTCAAGTGCGTTTGTTAAAAGCTCCATTAAAGTCATTTGAAGCTTGTAACGGTCATCGCCAGAGATTCTGTTTGTGTTGTAAAGGTAGCTTACTAAGAAATTTGTGTAGAACCTTATGTCCATTGGGTCGTTCCCGCAGACAAAAGAGCCTGTCTCCTGTCCGCCAATTACGTCCTGCATTCCTCTGTTAAAAAGGAACTGCTGGTTCTGCCAAAGAATTCTCAATATTCTGCTGAAGTGCTTTGTAAAGTTTTCTATGGTTTGAATTGCAACCATATTGTTGTCTTTTAATTCTTCAAGCTCCTGCACTTGCTTTGCGTCTTTGCATACAGCTATTATTCCGCCGTAGTGAAGCCATGCGTCGCTTTTGATTGCTCCAATTATTCTGTCGCAGTCTATTTCTTTTGAAGTGTAGTCAAGAACTTTTATTTCTGGAAGCTCGTAGTCTATGTAGCTAATAATAGGATCTGTGCTGCCTAGAACATCAGTTGTAAAATAAGCTGAATAACGTTGGCAAGCTGTTGTTACTGTTTCAATTACGGTTTTATTTGTTGATGCAGTTAGGATTTTTTTCATATTTATCTCCGTTTTTAGTTGAACTTAATGTTCTTTAAGTATACCACATTTTATTATTAATACCAATCAGAAATAATTCACAATTACAAACATATTCACAATTGACAATTCACAATTAACAATTGATAATTAAATTATGTCAACACATATTAACGCACCAGAAGGTGCAATAGCAGATTCTGTTTTATTACCAGGCGACCCGCTTCGTGCAAAATTCATAGCGGAAAACTTTTTGGAAAATGCCGAATGCTACAATGAAGTAAGAGGCATGTACGGCTACACCGGCACTTATAAAGGAAAGAAAATTTCTGTGCAGGGAACAGGAATGGGCCAGCCGTCGCTTTCAATTTATGCTACAGAGCTTTTTAAATTCTACGGAGTTAAAAAAGCAATTAGGGTAGGGACTTGCGGCGCTGTTCAAAAAACAACAAAACTCCGTGATGTGATTTTGGCATCAGGCGCTTGCTCCGACAGCGGAATTAACACACAGCGTTTTGGTTCGTTGCACTTTGCACCAACCGCAGACTTTGAGCTTCTTGAAAAAGCGTATCAAGCTTCAAAAAACATTGGCATTACTCCACAAGTGGGCCTTTGCGCTTCAAGCGATGTTTTCTATGACGACAACAACAATTGGAAAAAGTGGGCGGAATACGGCGTTCTTGGAATTGAGATGGAGGCCGCTGAACTGTATACACTTGCCGCTAAATTCCATACGCAGGCGCTTGCTGTTCTTACAGTGAGCGACCACATTCTCTTAGGCGGACAAACAACAGCAGAAGAAAGGCAGACAACTTTTACAAACATGATGAAAATTGCGCTTGAGACTTTGGCTTAATAAGTTGGGTTTTAATTTTTTAAAGACTACTTGAAACTGATTTTTCTTGACATGTGGCGTATATAAATAATATATTGAATTCGCAAAACTAATATTTTTTGGAGGCTACTTATGAAAAACACAAAGTTTTTAGGAATTATGGCATTACTTCTTGCAGCAGTTACAGTTTCTGCCGCAGCTCAGAAAGTAAAAATTGACTATAATTACAAAGTGAACACTGATGATCCAGCTAACTATTTTAACTGGACAGCAGATGGAACAACAGTAAAAGATGGTTTTGACGCAGCATCTGGCGCTTCAAAAGCACAGTCTACAACAAAATTCAATTCAGTGCGTTTTGATGACACAGGCAAAAAGAAAGCGGTTCCAGCAGGATTCCGTTCATTAGTTCTTTTCCCTGTAGCAACAAGCGCAGTGGCACAAGGCGACAACTTCACTGTTGAAGCAAACGGCAAAGTAATCACAATCAAATTCATCCACCGCGGAACAGCTTCTGTAATCACAACTGATGAGAAAGGCAACATCAACATGGCATCTTCTTTCCAGTCAGCGGCAGGGCTTGCAGACAACATTGGCGGAAAATTCGTGCTTAAAGACGAATTTGTAAAAGAGGGCGGCGACAAAAACAGCATGGCTTCACTTGACTGGAGCAAAGTTACTTTGGTCGCGGACAAAGCTGATGATGATGCAAACTACATCTATGACGGAGAACTTAAAGCTTCTTATAAAGACGGCGTTCTTTCAATGAAGGGAAATCTTAAGAAAGTAACACGCGCTGCTAAAAAGTAAAATAAGCTTATGCTTTAGCTAATAAAAGGCTAAAAAATTACTTTTTATTGACAATGTTTTAATTAAATTATAAAAACATCTGTACGTTAGACAATATAGAACAAACTATACAGTTTAGCGCATCAGATGTTTTTTTTATTGATAATAAGTTGCTTAAGTGCTAGAATTCTAAAAATTAGATTTGGAGTAAAAAATGAAACCTACATTATTAGTTTTAGCTGCTGGAATGGGAAGCCGTTATGGCGGAGTAAAGCAGATAGACGGAGTTGGAAAGAACAATGAATGTTTATTGGACTACGCCGCTTATGATGCAAAGAAAAGCGGGTTTGGAAAAGTAGTTTATATTATTCGTAAAGACATAGAGCATGATTTTAGGGAGCGTCTTTTTGACAGAGTTGCAAAAAACTTTGACGCTGAATATGTTTTTCAGACACCAGACGCGCTTCTTACAAAAGAGGAAGTAAAAACTGCCGCAGAAAGAACAAAGCCTTGGGGAACAATACATGCAGTTCTTTGCGCTGAAGATAAATTAGGCACGCCTTTTTGTGTAATCAACAGCGACGACTACTATGGCCGCGACGCGTTTGTCACTTTAGGAAAATATTTGAGCGGAATTAAAAACGACAGCACTGAGCATGCCATGGTTGGCTACGTTCTTGGAAACACAATGAGCAAAAGCGGTTCTGTCAGCCGTGGTGTTTGCACTGTAAAAGACGGCTACCTTGACTCAATTGTTGAAAACACAAAAATCAGCTACAAGGGAAGTGGCATTGTTAGTGAAATTGACGGTAAAGAAGTTCCGCTTACTGGAAAAGAATGGGTCAGCATGAACTTGTTTGGCTTTACACCAAAAGCGTTTGAAGTGTTCCACGAATACTGGGACAATTTTAAAAAGACTTCGCTTGCTCTTCCAAAGGCTGAAGCGCTCTTGCCAGCCGCCGCAAGCCAAATTGTTAAGGAAGACAAAGGTTCAATTAAATTTTTCACTTCAAAAGAAAACTGGTTCGGCATGACATATCCACAGGACAGGGAAATTGTCAGGGCTGAAATTGCAAAAAAAATTGATTCTGGATATTACCCGGAAAAGCTTTGGGAGAAATAAAATGCTAAAGTTAGACGCTATTAAATCGGAGAAAATTTGGGGCTATGAATTGTGGATTGCATCAACTCACCCGAACGGGTGCCAGCACGACTTTGAAAACTTTGTTCACGGCGATTATCCTCTTTTAATAAAAGTAATTCAGGCAAACGACAAGTTGAGCGTTCAAGTTCACCCTGATGATGAAAAGGCCGAGCTTTACGAACATTGCCGTGGAAAAACAGAGTGCTGGTATGTTCTAGACGCAAAACCTGACTCAAAGCTGATCTACGGACTTAACGGCGTTTACACTGCAAGCGAGCTCCGTGCTGCAATAAACAGCAATTCTCTTGAGGATTGCCTAAGATATGTCTCTGTTCAAAAAGGCGACTTTATTTATATTCCAGCAGGAACTGTACATGCAATTGGCGGCGGATTGAGGCTTCTTGAAGTTCAGCAGTCAAGCGATGTTACATACAGGCTTTACGACTGGGGCCGTGGAAGGGAATGCCATGTTGAAAAGGGAATTGCTTGTATTAAAAATGAAGGCGTAAGAAACGTTGTTAAATTTCCTGGCGCATTTTCCTGCCCATATTTTACTCTTGAAGAAATTTCTGTAGAAAATGAATACTCAACTACAATTGACAAGGCTCCAGAGAAGAAGCTTTCTTGCGACTACAATCTTATTTTTGTAATAGAAGGCAGCGGCACAATAAACGGCGCGCCTGCAAAAGCGGAAGACATTTTTGCGTTTGAGCCAGGCGAGAGCGTAACCGCCACTGGTGATTTGCACTTAATGAAGATAGTTCCAGCCGGTCCAAAGAAAAGATAGTTCTTGCTAAATAAAAAAAACATGGATGTATTTCTCCAACGTAAAAAAGTAAGCACACGAGGTGCGCTCTTACGGTCGCAAGAATTACCGCTTGCAATTATGCTCCAAAGATAATTCTTGCTAAATAAAAAAATACATGGATGTATTTTTTTATTTTCTTGACAGATTCCTTTTCCCCTCTTACCATAAAAGTATAATTAAATTTATGTTTAGGGGGAATTATGGCTGTTTTTGAAACAAAAGACATTAGAACGGTTGCAATTGCGGGTCATGGTCAGACTGGTAAGACCACTCTTTTAGAGCACTTGCTTTTTGTTTCAGACGCAATTTCTTCTGCGGGAAAAACAGGCACAGGCAAAACTGTAAGCGACAACACTCCAGAAGAATTTGAACGTCATATTTCAATTTATTCCTCTTTAGCAAATACTGTTTGGAATTCACAAAATAATGAAAAAATAGAAATCAATTTTTGGGACACACCAGGCGCCTCTGATTTTTCTGGCGAAGTTATAAGCGCGTTCAGGGCAAGTGAAATGGCCCTTATGCTAGTTGACGGAACTGCCGGCGTTCAAATAGAAACAGTAAAACTTTGGCGAGATTTGGATAGGCGTGCAAAGCCAAGGTTCGTTTTTGTAAATCAAATTGATGATGACAAGTCTGATTTTGATTCAATATCAAAAAACATTCATTCACAGTTCAATGTAGAGACGTGTTCTGTTACAATTCCAATTGGCAAAGGCGCATCTTACAAAGGCGTAATTGATGTATTGAACAACAAGTGTTACTTAGTTCCACAAGAAGGTCAAAAAGAAAACGCCTCTGAAATTCCCGCAGAATATAATGAAGAAGTAAAAAATGCTCTTGGCGTTCTAGCGGGTGCCGCTGCTGAAGGCGACGACGACTTGCTTGTAAAATTCATAGACGAGGGCGAGCTTACAAAAGATGAAATTATCAAAGGCTTAAAAAAAGCGTTTGCTGAAAATAAAATAGTTCCTGTTTTTTGCGGGGCACCAGAAAAAAATTCCGGCCTTGTTCCTGTGCTGAACTTTATTTCAGAAATATCACTTTCTCCAGACGGCTCAATAGAAACTGCTGTAAACAAAAACGGCGACACTTCTGTTGTAAAAATAAACAGCGAGCCTTCGTTCACAGCGCTTGTTGTAAAAACTGCGGGCGACCAGTTTAGCGGAAAGCTTTCTTACTTAAAAATAATTACAGGAAGCGTTTCAAGCGACAGCGATGTCTTTGATGTTTCAAACGGCAGAAAAGAGCACATTGGAAAAATATATCATGCGCTTGGAAAAAAACTTATTGAAATTCAGCAGGCATCTTCTGGCGACATTGTTGTTGCTGCAAAACTTTCTTCTGTGGAAACAAGCGATACTCTTTCTGCGGAAGAGAACGCGCTCCCTTACAAAAAACTTCGTCATCCAAACCCCGTTTACTCTATTGCAGTAGAAGCGCTAAATAAAAAAGACGATGTGAAGTTAGGCGAGCTTTTGTCGCGTGTTACAGAAACAGACAAAACTATTACATGGAAATTCAATGCAGAAACAAAGCAAAATGTTTTGAGCGGAATGGGCGAACTTCAGCTTGGAATAATTCTTGATAAAATAAAAGCAGAAACTAAGATGGAAATTAAAACAGAAATTCCACGAATTGCCTACAGGGAAACTGTTCAGCGAAAGGCGGAAGCGGAGTACACTCACAAAAAGCAGTCTGGCGGCCACGGTCAGTATGCAAAGGTTGTTCTAAGTGTTCAGCCTCTTCCACGTGGAGAAAATTATAAATTTACAAACGCGGTTTTTGGCGGCGCTATTCCAAAGAATTTTATTCCTGGTGTAGAAAAAGGTGTGAAGGAAGCAATGCTAAACGGAGTGACCGCGAACTATCCTGTTGTGGACGTTGCTGTAACTGTTCTGGACGGAAAATATCATCCAGTTGATTCAAGCGACTTGGCTTTCCAAATTGCGGCAAGAAACGCTTTTAAAGATGCAATGAGAGCCTCAGGTCCAATCTTGCTTGAGCCAATTATGAACATAAACATCTGGGTTGAAACAAAATACTTAGGCGATATTATGAGCGACATTTCTGCTAAGCGCGGCCGTATTTTAGGGCAGGACAGCATTGGTGGCGGCATTGAAGAAATAAGGGCGCAGATTCCACATGCAGAGCTTCTTCGCTATGCAATTGAACTTCGCTCAATGACAAGCAGCACAGGCTCTTTTGAAACATCATTTGATCATTATGATCCAGTAAGCGGAAAGCTTGCTGATGAAGTTATTGAATTATCAAAGAAAATTGCCGAGCAGTCAGAATAATTTTATGGGGCTCAAAAAACAACAGTTAATGGAGATGTCATAATATTTTAGGTTTAGAATAAGGAAAAATTCTATATCTAAAATAAAAAAAAAGTATTTTTCTCATGAAAGGAGTCTGAATTGATTATTTATTTTCTCACAAAAGAAAAGGATGTTTGTGACGAAATTGCATCTGAACTGATTGAAAAAGGTCAAAGTGCAATTGTCTTTACAGATATGCAAAAATATCAGGCAGCGGTTGTGCAAGAAGGTGTTACAAGAATAGATTTACTTGCCATTGATTTTAGAATGATTGATCCAACATATTTAGATCCATACAAAATGATGGAAGAAAGCAAGTTGTTTATTCCATTGATTTTTTATAATGATCCATTGCCTGATGCTGACGAGCGTGCTGTTTTTTGGAAGGTGCAGCTTCGTGACAGGTTAGGCGAGTATATGCCATTAACAATTTTAAATAGAGTATTTCCTTTATTTAAAATGATTCAGGATATTGTAAATTCTTCAGAATTGAATCCTTATATTTCTGTAATAAGCAAACCTCTTGATTTTAACAATAGATTTTCAAATTCTTTAGATAATTGTTTTGATATTGAAAATTATAGAAAAGAAATTCACATACAAAATTCTCGCTATAAATTGTTTTTGTATTTATATAAAAATATAGGAAAGAATATTTCTGCTAAAGAAATTTGCAATTATTTATGGAATGACTATTCAGAGAAAAATCTTAAGAATTTGTATACATATATTCATGATTTAAGAAATGCTTTTAAAAAAGAAAGAAATAATATTTTTGAAATAAAGCATGATGGAAAAGAATATTATACTCTTGAAGCTGTTTCAATTGACACAACTGCCTCTTCTAGCAAGAATCTTATAAATTATTTTACTCATAAAAGACAATTGTTAAATGAAACTGTATGCAAAAAAAATGTAACAAAATAATTATAAAAATGTTAATTAGTTTATGCTATAGGATTCTTTAAAACTGAATTATTAGATGAGCCTTTAAAACTTCAGATTTTAGAGATGCACTTAATAGTTCAGTGAAATTTTAGCGATGTCTTTGAATTGTAGATGAAAAAAATATCCTATGGTATAATAAGATTATAAAAAAATTCTTGCAAAAAAAATATTTTCTGAAGTTTATGATTCTTTAATTCTTCAGGATGAACAATGTAAGAATAAGGATGTTTATTTTGAAAAAAAATATTATTATTTGTAGCTTTCTTTTTAGTATTATGTTTATTTTTGCTTTAACAAGTTGTAAATCTACAAAAATTGAACCTGCGTCTTATTCTCCAACAGGTGTTGTTTCTGTTTATGGAAATTCAAGTTTGCCTTGGTATGTTAATCCAAGAGACATGACATCTGACACAGACAATGAAGGTGGTGGAATGTTGAGCGGCCTTGTGAACAGAGCGCTTGGCGCAAACGATCCAGAAATTCAAACAGTGAATTCTAGAATAGACAACGCTGCGGATATGTTTAGCAAAATGGTGCAAGAGAAGCTTGGAATGCAAGTTGTTGAACATTCTAAAATAGAAGAAACTCCAATGTACAAAGCAAATGGAATAAATTTCTTAACAAATGTTGGCGACAATGTTGCGGCAGAAGGGTACAAGCCAATTGAGTCAGCAGGCTCTAAATTTAATAAAACAGTTTCTAAACAATCAGGTGTCAAAAGCTTGATGTATGTTAATTTTATTTTTTACAAAGAGAAATCTTTTTCTGGTATAGTTAATCAAGTTGTTTCTGCGCGTACAAGAATGACTGTAAAAATTTATGATGATAAAGGAAGAAACATTTGGAACAAGCAGTACAGCGCCGCTTCATCAAACAGCGTTCCTTATCAAAGCGCAAAATGGGACAAAGAAGAGCTTTGCACATTTTATCCAGAAGTTGTAGAAAATGTAATAAATCAGTTTATAAAAGATTTTTCTAACAAAAATGAAAGTGATGTTTCTGTAATTGAAACTACAGAAGAATCTGTTGTTGGAGCAACACAAGAACAAGCTGAATCTGTTACAACAAATGAAGAGGCAACTCCAATTGCAATTCCAGATTCTGTTAAAAAGAATAGTCATGAAACAGACAGCAATATTACTGATGACAATGTTGAAAATGAAGCAGAAGTTGTTGTTACTCAATAAGTTAGAGTAATAAGAATTTCTAGAAGAAAAATATGGAGCATGATAAAGTTGCGTCTCTTATAGACAAAGCCGTTTTTGATTACAAGCTGATTGAAGACGGTGACAGAATTTTGGTTGGGGCAAGCGGCGGTAAGGACAGCACTCTTTTAGTGGAATATTTTTCAAACAGAGCTAAGAGGTTTTATTGCGATGGTTCTTTAAAAAAAGAAAACAGCAAGGAGCCTAATTTTAGTTTTAAAGCGCTGACTGTTCTTTCTGAATTCAACAGCACATTTTCTGAAGATTTAAAAAAACTTTTTCTTGAATGGAGCGTAGATTCTGAAACCGAAAAAATAGAAGTGCTTGGCCGTCTTAAAAAAGACAGGCTTATGAACTGCTACTGGTGCTCTACGCAAAGAAGAAAAGAGCTTTTGGACTACGCGGTAAAAAATCACTTTAATAAAATAGCGTTGGGCCATCACCTTGATGATATTTTAGAAACGCTTATTATGAACATGGTTGAGCATGGCGAGCTTTCCACAATGCCAGTGAAATTAAAATATGAGAAATTTCCTGTTACAATAATCAGGCCTCTGTGCTATGTGCCTGTAGAAATGATTGTTGAACATGCCGAGCGTGAAGGGTGGAAGAGCGCAACTTGCACTTGCACTTACCAAGACAACAGCGGGCGTAAAACTGCGCGTGAAAAGTTAGCAGCCCTTACTGACGGCGAATATGCAAAAAAAATGCGCCTGTTTAATTCACTTAAGAATATACAGACGCAATATTTGCCGTAATTTTAAGAAGCATTATTAAAAAAAATAGGGCTTCTTGTTTTACAGTTAAATTATTTTTCACCAATGTTTTCTTTTATAAACTTAAGCTTCAAGTCCTTAAGCTCTTCTGTTATAGAAACTTTGTAGATGTGAGGGTTTAGAATTCTTTTGTAAGAAGGGTCTAATGTTTCAATCTCACGCTGCATTGTCTCGCGGCTTAAACGAAGCTGTTCTGCATCTGGTAAGCGTGGCTCTATGCGTTTGCCGCCTTCTAAACGTTTTTTTAACATTGCCTTTACTGTTGTTGGTGTAAACACAAACTGCCTGTAGTCTATCATTGGGTGATAGTATGTTCTTTCTTCATTAGGTTTGATTTCTTCATCTTGAAGGGCTAGAATGTCTGCGCGTGCCATTCCGTCTTCATCGTAAAGCCTCCATACATTTTTAATTCCAGGGTTTGTTGTTTTTGCAGGATTGTCGCTGAACTTCATAGATGGAATCATTTTGTCAGTCTTTGCGTCGTGTCGTGCAGAAAGTTTGTACACTCCTGTAAATGAGGATTCTGTTCCGCCAGTTACCATGTGTGTTCCTACACCCCAGCTTGCTATTGGCGCGTTCTGCTGAACTAGAGTTTCTATTATTTCCTCTGTAAGTTCGTTTGAAACAGAAATGTATGCTTGCGGGAAGCCTGCCTTGTCCAGCTCTTTTCGTACTTCTGTGGAAAGATATGAAATGTCGCCGGAGTCTAGCCTTACTCCAAAGTTGTATCCTTGCTCAACTAATTTTGCTCCTGCCTTTATTGCGTTTTTGATTCCGCTTTTTAAAGTGTCGTATGTGTCAATTAAGAAAATTGTTTTTGTTGGATAGATTTTAGCGTATGCTTCAAATGCCTCAAGCTCTGACGGAAATGACATAATCCATGAGTGTGCCATTGTGCCCATTACTGGTATGCCGTAAAGCTTTCCTGCCAATGTGTTGCTTGTTCCTGCGGCTCCACCAATGTATGAAGCTCTTGTTGCGCTCATTGCTCCGTCTGGTCCTTGTGCTCGTCTTAAGCCAAATTCCATTATGTTGCCTTTTTTGCTCGCAAGCCAAACACGGGCTGTCTTTGTTGCAATAAGGCTTTGGAAGTTGCAGTGATTTAACACAAGCCCTTCTACAATTTGCGCTTCAATTAAGTTTGCGTGTATTCTTACAAGCGGCTCCTGTGGGAAAATTATTGAGCCTTCTTCAAAAGAATATAGGTCGCCTGTGAAGTGGAATGTTTTTAAGTAGTCAAGAAATCCCTGCTCAAATATTCCCTGTGACTTTAAATAAGCAATGTCGTCTTCGCTAAAGCTGAATGATGTTATTGCGTCAAGCAAAGTCTCAATTCCTGCAAAGATGCTGAACCCGCCGTTAAAAGGCTGCCGTCTAAAGAACATATCGAATACTACTTTCTGATTCATGTTCTGCTTCCAGTAGCCTTGAGCCATTGTTAGTTCGTAAAAGTCTGTGAAAAGCGCGCTGTTGATTGTGCTTTTTTCAATAAGATTTCCCATAATGGGCCTCCATAAAAATTACAGACGGTTCTTTGCGTACTGAAGGCAGCATCTGCTTCGTATGACTTGCGTCCATTTTAAATAAAATAAGGCAACTCTAAAAAACTTTAGCTTTTAGCAGTGCCTTAAAATTTTGTATATAAACATAATAAAATTTTATATGAATAAAGTCAATTTTTTTACAAAAATCAGTTGGAGGGTCTCTTGCAGAATTTGTATGTGAACCAGGCGCCTAAATAACGGCCCACAAATCTGCTCATAAACGCCTTGAACTTCCATTTGAACGCGAACATTGAGTACAGCTTTCCATTACGCGATTTTCTTAAGCAGTTGGCAACAGTCTTTTCTGGAGACAGTCCGTGCTTTACTTTTACACGCGCACCTTTTGAAGCGACATTCGCAAATTCTGTGCTAACTGAACCAGGACAAAGCGCTGTTACTTTTATGCCCCGTTTTTTTAATTCCGCCGCAATTGCAACTGTAAAGCTTAGAACGTAAGCCTTGCACGCTCCGTAGACCGCGAAGTTTCCAAGTGGAAGAAATGAAGCAAGGCTTGCTGTGTTTATAAGACGGGAGCCTTTGCTCATAAAAGGAAGCGCATACCCTGTAATGCCAGTAAGGGAAGTGCAGTCCAAGTCAACCATTTGCATTTCGCGCATTGTGTCTGTCTTTGCAAATTCACCGTAAGAGCCAAAGCCCGCGTTGTTTACCAAAATGTTTATTTTTATTCCACCGTAGCTTTTGCTGTTTTCATTTTCCAAAGTAAGAAGCGCCTGTAATTTTAATGCGCCTTCTTTTCCGCTAATGTCCATATCGACAATTTTTGTTGAAGGGTAGAGATGCTTGGCTATTCCTTTACGAACTGCAAGGCTTTCTTTTTCAAAACTGTCCGCCGCTTTTTTTATAGACTCTGCTGTTTTTTCAAGTCCTTCAACTCTTCTTGCAACAAGCCATATTTCGTCAGACGCGCTTTCTTTTAATGCTTCTGTTTTTTTAGTGCTGCCTTTTGTATTTTCCAAGAGCAATGATTTTTCTAAAAAACATGCGCTTTCAAATGCGAGCTGTTCCGCAAAACAAACGCCCATGCCGCTAGAAGCGCCTGTTACAATAATTATATTTTTCATGCAGGCAGTATAATGCTTTACGTTGAAAAATGCGATGTCTTTTAGTATACTTTGCTTATGAAAAAAAACATTTCTAAATGTGCAAAAATAAATTTCATTTTTAAATTAGCAAAATCATTTATTATATTATTTGTCATTTTTATTTTTAGCTCATGCTCTGTTGATAAAAAAACAACAAAGAAGGAGCTTCTGCTTCATTCAAGCGCTTCTAAAATTCAAAGCTCAATCCAAGAAGATAAAATTGCAAAAAGATCTGCTGTTGAAAATTTTGTAAACTCCTTGTCTGAAGAAGAAAAAATCTCGCAGCTGTTTTTAATAAACCTTGAGGGAAATACAACATTTACACCTGTTGAAAGAACAAGCGACATTTATAAAAATAAAAAGCAAACCTCGCAAAAAAAATCATCAGAAAAAAAAGCCTTGGTTCCAGGCGGCTACATCTTCTTTTCATACAACTTTGCTTCCACTCCAGAAGAAATAATCAGCTTTACATTGTCAATAAAAGAGTACTGCAAAAAAAACAATCTTGTTCCGCCATACCTTTCTCTTGACCAAGAAGGAGGCGAAGTGAACAGACTCCGTGGAATAACAAGCGTGCTGCCTTCAAACGAACGTGTCGCGCAATGCCTGACTCCAGAAAAAGCAAAGCAGCTTTACTCATTGCAAGCAATTCAAATAAAAAACTTAGGCTTCAATATGAACATAGCGCCAGTTTCAGAAATATGCACCGACGACAACAAGGAATTTCTTTCTGGAAGAAGCTATGGAAATAGAAAACAGGTTTTGTCTTACGCGTCAGCAGCGGTAACTTCGTATGAGCAAAACAAAATTGGCACTGTCTTAAAGCATTTTCCTGGCAACACAAACACAGACCCTCATACAGGCCTTCCAGAAATTGATTTGTCACAAGAAGAACTTGAATCTCTTTCTGTGGAGCCATTTTCGCTTTTAATAAACTATTCGCCTTCCGCAGTTTTAATGTCGCACGCACGTACTTTAGCGCATGACAAAAACACTCCCGCAGACTTGAGCCGCTACTGGGTAAGCCAAAAGCTAATTGATGAAATGAATTTTACAGGCCTTGTTATTTGCGATGACATTTTTATGGCTGCCTTAGAAAAAAACGGCTTTCCTCCAGAGGAAGCGTCTGTAAAAGCAATAGAAGCAGGAGTTGATGTTATAATGATTAGTGAAAAAAGATTTGCAAATGTTGCAGAAGTGCTCTTAGAAAAATCAGCGGAAGATGAAATATTTAAAGAAAAACTTTTCAACGCCGAGTGCAAGGTGATTGAATATAAAATTAAGGCTGGCATTTTGGAAAATAAAAAAATCTCAGTTGATGAAGAGCCGTTGAAATATGAAGTGAAATTAGCTGAAGAAAAAGAAATGCCTATAAATGAAAAAATAAAATCATTTGAAAATGCAAAGAAAGAAGGCAACTTGTTATATGAAAAATACTTTCGTGGAGTAAAAAGATGAAGATGCAAAAACTTTCTGGTGAAGAGCAGTTTGAAAAGTATTACTCTGAGCTTTTTTCAACAAGATGGAATGCGTTAAAACAGTCTCTTTTTGGTGAGCCAATCTACATAGAATACAGTGCTGGCGGCAAGGAAAATTATTTTCTAGATCCAGGCAGTGTTCTTGCTTCTCAAACATTGCCTTTGGAAAATGCAAAAAATATACTGGACATGTGCGCGGCTCCTGGCGGCAAGACTCTTGTAATTGCGAACAACATGGAAGAAGATGCCCACCTTGATTCAAACGAGCGCTCCCCGCAAAGAAAGCAGCGTCTTGATCACGTAATAGAAAACTGCCTTGCAGAAGATGTTTGCCAAAGAATACGCACAAGCTGCAGCGACAGCGCCACTTGGTGCACAAGGCAAAGCGAATGTTACGACGCAATACTTTTAGACGCGCCTTGCTCAAGCGAGCGGCATGTTCTTACAGACCCAAAATATTTAGCAATGTGGACGCCAAACAGAATAAAAAGCCTTGCAATGGAGCAGTGGGCGCTTTTGTCTTCCGGCTGGCGGCTTTTAAAGCCAAACGGATACCTTCTTTACGCAACTTGCGCTCTTTCTCCAAAAGAAAATGACAACGTGGTGGAGCGTTTGTTTACAAAATTCAAAGATGCGGAAGCTCTAAATGAAGCGCAAATAAAAAAATTGCAAACAGAGGAAAACCTATCTAAAAAAATAGAATGCTCAATATCACCTGAAAGAACAAAGTATGGCTTTCATGTGCTGCCAGACGTGTGCAAAGGTGCTGGCCCTCTTTACTATTCATTGCTTCATAAGTGTTATGATCTGTAGTTTTTTTATAAAAGATTCAGAAAATCTTGTAAATAAAAAGATTTTGAATTATTATAATAAGTAGGAAACAGGTTGCACAATAAAAAGGTAAAATATGGCAAGTAAAAATAAAGATAAAAATCTACAGCAGATTCTCGTAATAGAAAAAAAACTTAATGAAATTCAAGATGTTGATGTTCTTCTAGAAAATATATTAACTTATGCCCGTCAGATAACAAATGCAGATGCCGGCTCTATATATGACTATGATGAAAAGGAAAAAAAATTAAGCATTCGGTTCGGTCAAAACGACACACAACAAAAGTCACTAGTGCCTGGTGACAAGCTTCCTTATTCCTATTTTACATTTGAAGCTTCTCCAAAAATGATTGCAGGATATTGCGCTATTACAGGAGAGGTTTTAAATATTCCAGATGTTTATAACATGCCTGACTATATTGATAATGATAAAACAAAACCAAGACCATACTCATTTAATTCAGGAACGGACAAAACAACAGGCTATCATACAACTTCAATGCTGACTCTTCCTTTAAAAATGACAAACGGTCGTGTCTTAGGCGTGCTTCAAATGATAAACGCGCAAGATGACAATGGCAATGTTATACCTTTTGACGATGATGCTGAATTTAACATTTCACGCTTTGCTTCAAACGCAAGCCAAGTTCTTGAATACACATACCTTACAAACAACATGGTTATGCGCATGGCTAAAATGGCAGAATACCGCGACCCTAAAGAAACAGGAGAGCATGTAGAGCGAGTTTCTATTTTCTCTTTGGAAATATACGACCGTTACGCTGTTAATAAAAAAATACCGCTGTCAGAGCGTGAGAAATTCCGTGACACATTAAAGATGGCCGCTAAATGCCACGACTTTGGAAAAGTTGGTATAAGCGATTTGATTTTAAAAAAGCCTGCCCGTTTCACAGATGAAGAGCGCAACACAATGAAAGGACACACATGCCTTGGAGCGCAGCTCTTTACACCTCCAGACAGCGATCTTGATGAAATGGCGCGTGAAGTATGCTTGTTCCACCATGAGCGATGGGACGGCGGAGAACGTGGCTACCCAGGACATTTTGATTACATGACTCTTAAAGCAGAACAAAGCGTGCCGTCTTCTGAGCCAATGAAAGGTGAAGAAATACCTCTTGCCGCAAGAATTGTAGCGTTGGCAGATGTGTTTGACGCGTTGAGCCACCAAAGGGTTTACAAGGAAGCATGGACAATAGACAACACTTTTGCAGAAATAGAAAAAGAAAAGGGCCGCCAGTTCGACCCAGATGTTGTTGACGCATTCCTTCAAATAAAAGACAGAATTATTGCAATAAACAATTCAATTTAAATTGATTTTTTCAGAAATAATTTTACTAAAGCTGTCCGCAAAAAGGGCGGCTTCTTTTTTATCATAGCTGTTGTATTTTTTTCCGCAGTTCACCCCAATAGAAACAAGCTGCAAGTTAAGCTCTCTTTCTTTTAAAAGCGGAATGATATTTTTGAAGTCAAACACAACGCCCCTGTCGTTCATTACACAGATATTTTTTTCAACAAGGCGTTTAGCAAAAGGCAAGTCTCGTGTAACTACAACATCGTTTTTTTTTGCGTGGTCAACTATATAATCGTCTGCGCTCCCTGAAGTTTTAGGGCACACTGCGCATGTGAAATTTTCACTTTGAATTTCAAAAGGAATGTCTCTGTTCGCAACATAAGTAACTTTTAGATTTGATTTTTTTGCTGATGTTAGGATTATATTTTTTGCAAGTTTTGGGCACGCGTCCGCATCTACCCAAATTGTAAAATCATTCACTATTCTTCGTCCAAATTGTTTATATTAGTTGAAGGTGTGTTAAGCGCACTGTCGATTTTTTCTATCATGTCCATTGTAAGGCGCTCAGCCTCTTCATTGTCAGTGCCAGAAAGCTCTTTTACGTAAGAAGCGTTTTGTTGTTTTGACTTGTACAGTTCGTCAACTAAAGTAATACCAGCTAAAATGCTAATTTGAACTGGGTCTTTTAAGTTCCCTGATTTTTGGATTGTGTCAGTGATTTCTTTGTAGTATGAAAGAAGTTTTTGCAAGTAAGCGTCGTCTTCTTTAGCCTGAACAGCAAATGTTGCGCCTAGAATGTTAATCTGGAGTTTTCCCATGCCGTTCCTCTTTTATTTAGAAGATTTCTGGTTGTGCCGGATTGCTTGAATTTGAGTTTGGAGCAGTCTGATTATTATGCGGCTCTTGGTTTTTTACAGCGTTTGATTCAGCTTCATTTTTATGTTCTTGAATTGCGGCCTCTGCTGATTTTTGCTCTTCAACTTCGTTATTCTCTTCTTTTTTTACATCTTGATTTTCTAAAGTAGAGCCGGCTGTGTTAAGAACAGAATTCTCAACAGTGCTCAGCCGGTTCAAAGCGTTCATAATTCCTTCCTCGATCTTGCCCTGCTCATCTTCAAGAGTTGAAACCTGCTCCGTTTTGGTAGACAACGCTTTTGTGAGCTCTGCGCATTTGCTACGTAAAGCATCATTGTCGCCCTTTAGCTGTGAGACAGTGTTGGTAAGTGTGCCAATCTTTTCTACAGCGGTTTCTACTTTTTTCTGTAATAACAAGACTTGATCGAGTGAAATCATATTTATGCCTTTATTGCGTTTTTAGCAACTTCTACAACTGCTTTAAAAGCTGTTGGATCTTCAATAGCCATGTTGCTCAAAGCTTTGCGGTTAAGAGTAACTCCTGCTTTTGTAAGTCCGTCTATAAAACGGCTGTATGAAATTCCTTCATCGCGAACTGCTGCGTTAATACGGGCAATCCACAACTTGCGGTAATCGCGTTTCTTATTGCGGCGGCCAGAATATGAGTGGTCAAGTGCTTTGACTACAGCATCTTTAGCTGCTCTGTAATTTGACTTTCTATCGCCTTTAAAGCCTTTTGCGAGCTTTAATATTTTTGCACGGCGGTTATTTCTTTTTGAACCATCTACTGCTCTAGACATTCTTTACTCCTAATCAACCATATGGAAGTTGCTGTTTACGAATTCTTGCTGCTGAATCTTCAGAAAGAATACCTGCTGAACGTAAGTGCATCTTGCGTTTTGGTGATTTCTTCGTCAAAATATGGCGGAGATTCATTTTCTTGTACTTTACTTTACCAGTACCTGTAAGAGAAAAGCGCTTTGCTGCGGATTTCTTTGTCTTCATCTTAGGCATTTTTAACCTCTTATTTTTTGGCTTTTGAACCTAGTGTCATTGAAAGAAAACGGCCTTCCATTGCTGGTGCCTTTTCTACTGCGAATGAACCTTCTGTAAGCCTTTTCTGAACCTGCTCTAGAACATCAAAACCAAGTTCGGTATGGGCAAGTTCACGTCCGCGGAAACGGATTGTTACTTTTACCTTATCGCCTTCGTCTAGAAATTCCTGAACATGTTTTGCTTTTACGTCAAGGTCGCCTGTGCCAATTTTAGGCTGCATGCGAATTTCCTTTAACTTAAGCACTTTTTGGTTTTTCTTGGAATCACGGAGCTTCTTTTCCATTTCAAACCGATATTTGCCGAAATTAAGTATTTTGCAAACTGGCGGATTTGCATTAGGAGATACTTCAACAAGGTCGAGCTCTTGCTCTTTTGCCATATTGAGGGCTTCTATTGTGGGAACTATGCCCTTCTGTTCACCTTCACTGTCTATAAGTCTGACCTCACGGACACGAATCTGTTCATTTATTCGTGTTCCCTTATTGTTATCTGCCAACGATCCTCCTTAGTGTCTGTAAAACACCTATAAGCATAGCGCGTATTTTATCAGAAAACACGGGTGCTTGTCTAGTAACTCTTTTTAATAAAATGAGAAAACGTTCGTTGTATACAAAAGAAGGGCAATTATCCGCGCAGCGGTGGCATGGCAGGAGGGGTCAAGAATTCTGGCGGTAAAAGGCGGGCTGAACAGGGCGAAGTTGACCACCTGCCATGTCATCGCAGTGCTCATCAACTGGTCTTTTACACAATAAGCAGCGTTATTTGTTTTTATTGCAAAGAGGTGCTGGCAAAGAAAAAAGAAATAGGAACAAAAGAAGGGCAATTATCCGCGCAGCGGTGGCATGGCAGGAGGGGTCAAGAATTCTGGCGGTAAAAGGCGGGCTGAACAGGGCGGCGATTCTTGGGTTAATTTTGGCTAGCCAGCTATGGAGCTAAACCGGAGGTTGTCCGAAGGACCGGAGCGGGAGCGGAGTAGCGGAACAGCTGTTTGAAAAAATCAAGTTGCTCCAAATATTACATTGATATTCCCTGCTTTTTTTGGTATTATTGCAACAATTTATTTCTATTATAGAATGTATAAAAAAGAGGAAAGTATGCTTACACTTAAATTTGGCGGAACAAGCATGGGTTCTGCAAGACGCATTTTAGACAGCGTTAATATTATGTGCGGTCGTGCGGAAAAAGACAGGATCAGTGTTGTTGTAAGTGCTGTTGCCGGCATTTCTAACAAGTTGCAGGAAAGTATTGATTCTTGTGTTAAGGGCGGGGAAGCTGCACCTTTTGTTGAGCAGATTCGCACAACTCATAGAGACATTTGCTCTGAGTTGAAGTCAACTTTGCCGGGCTTTAAAACTGATGATGTTATGGCGAAAATAGAAACTAACCTTTCTGAGCTTGCTAAGCTTTTAACTGGTGTTGCGACTTTTGGCGAATGCCCTACAAGTGTTGAATGTAGAATTATGGGCATGGGCGAACTTATGTGCTGCCCTATTGTTGAGGCGGTTCTTCTTGCAATGGACAAGAGCGTTCTGTTTTTAGACAGCAGAAAATTTATTTATACAACTGGAAATCAAAAGGAAGGAGACCCTGACTACAAGCGTTGCGCTGATGCGTTTTCTCCTTACCGCGACGGATCTTCTCCTTCGCTTCCACAAATCCTTTTGTTCCCGGGCTTTATTTGCTCATGGATTGGCGGCACTGGAAAGGAGCCTGTTATGGGCTTGCTTGGTAGAAACGGCAGCGATTTTTCTGCGGCTATTGTTGGTTATTCATTGGGCGCTTCTAAAGTTGAGTTCTGGACTGATGTTGACGGCATTTACACAGCGGACCCTAGAATTGTAAAAGACGCTGTTTTAGTTGACGACATGAGCTATGAAGAGGCTATGGAGCTTTCTTTCTTTGGAAGCAAAGTCCTTCACCCAAAGACACTTGCGCCTCTTGCTGAAAAAAATATTGAGGCTTGGAGCTTGAACAGCCAGAATCCTTCTTCTAGGGGAACTAGAATTGGCAGGGGGCCTTTTGAAAGCGAATCAAACGCTGGCCCTGTTAGAGGAATTAGCTGTTTAAAGCCATGTGCTATGGTGAGCGTTAGCGGCTCTGGAATGAGGGGGCGCAACGGCATGGCGGCTCGCATTTTTTCTGCGGTAAGCTCTGCGGGCATTTCTGTTTTGCTTATTACTCAGTCTTCTTCTGAATATACAATTTCTTTTTGCGTTAGAAAGTCCCAGGCTGATTTGGTGCAGGATGTTTTGAAAGAGGAGTTCTCTCTTGAAATTAGCGACCATCTTATAAATCCTATTCATGTTGTGTACGACTGCGCTATTGTTTCTATAGTTGGCGACGGTATGATTAAGAAGCGCGGAGTGGCGGGCACTTTCTTTGACGCTCTTGCTAGCCGTGACATTAACATTCTTGCTATTGCGCAAGGCTCTAGCGAACGTTCTATAAGCGCTGTTGTTTCTGCTGACAACGGGGACCAGGCTGTCCGTGTTACAAACCAGTTCTTCTTTAACACTTCTCAGTCTATTCAAGTGTTTGCTTTTGGCGCGGGCACAATTGGCGGCGCTTTGCTTGACCAGATTCATGATCAGCAAAAGTCTCTTCTTGCTCAGAAGATTGACATTCAGGTTATGGCTATTGCTAATATTGACGGCATGATTTTTAACGCCGAGGGAATTGATTTGACTGGCTGGCGCGAACAAGTTAAGGCTAATGGAAAGAAGACAAACCTTGACGAGATTATTGAATTTGTTAAAGAGACAAAGCCGTTGAACCCTATATTTGTTGACTGCACTGCCTCTTACGATTTGCCTGAGCGCTACCTTGATATTTTTAAGGCTGGCATGAGTGTTGCGACCCCTAACAAGCGCGCTAACTCTATGACAATGGACTTCTATAGAAAACTTCGTGAGACTGCTAACGGAATGCACGTGCGCTTTTTGTACGAGACAAATGTTGGTGCGGGGCTTCCTATTATTGACACTTTGCAGAACTTGTTTAAATCTGGCGACAAGCTTACAGGCTTTAACGGTATTATGTCCGGCAGCTTGAGCTACATTTTTGGACGCTTGGACGAAGGCGCTAAATTTAGCGAGGCTGTTCTTGAGGCAAAAGCAAAACGCTTTACAGAGCCTGATCCACGTGATGACTTGAAGGGCACTGATGTTGCAAGAAAGGCGCTTATTATTGCGCGTGAGTCTGGAATGAGCATAGAGCTTGATGACATTAAGATGATCAGCATTTTCCCTAAGGACTTTAGTCTTGAAGGAACTACTGATGAATTCTTGAAGAAGCTGCCAGAGCTTGATGGTTATTTTGCGGAAAAGATTGCGGATCTTAAAAAGGAGCACAAGGTTCTTAGAATGGGAGCAAGCATAACCGATGGAAAAGTTAGCGTTGGCATGCTTGAAGTAGGTCCTGAAGATCCTTTGTACGGAGTGAAGGGCGGCGAGAACGCATTTGTATTCCATACAGCGCGCTACACTCCAATTCCGTTGACTGTTCGTGGTTACGGCGCTGGTGCTGGTGTTACCGCGGCTGGTGTGTTTGGCGATATTCTACGCACTGTGTCTTGGAACGCCTCTAATTTTTAAAACTATTGTCATTGCGAGGAGCGAAGTTTCTGGGTTATCTCTTTATACTACGGGGTATTTATAATTAAAGAGATTCCTCCACTTCTGTCGGAATGACAGACGTTGCGGTCGGAGTAACGAATAGAATCTCATAGAGAAGGAAGGTTGCATCATGGTTATAGTTTTAAACAAGAACATTACATCGGAAGAAAAAGAGCATCTTAAGGAATTCCTTACTCAGAAGAATTTTAAGATAAATGAGATTGTAGGAGAAGAGGCGACAATTCTTGCGGCAGTAGGAAAGCTTGCAATGGACCCACGCGAAGTTGAAATACAGCCTGGTGTTAGCCGTGTTATTCCAATTTCAAAGCCTTACAAAATGGCAAGCCGTGAGTTTAAAAGAGACGACACTGTTGTGGAAATACCAAACAGCCGTGGTCAAATAATCCGTGTGGGTGGAAAAAGAGTCGCGGCAATTGCAGGACCTTGCGCTGTAGAAAGCCAGAAGCAGATGTTGGAAATTGCGGCGGCTGTTGCTTCTAGCGGCGCTGTCATGCTAAGAGGCGGCGCTTACAAACCGCGCACTTCTCCTTACAGTTTTCAGGGGCTTGGAGAGCAGGGGCTTGTTTATTTAAAGACTGCTGGTGAAAAATACGGCCTTCCTGTGGTGACAGAAATTGTTTCCACAGATTTTATTCCTGTAATGAAGGACTATGTTGACGTTTACCAAGTTGGCGCTAGAAATATGCAGAACTTTGAGCTTCTAAAAAAACTTGGCGCTTTGAACAAGCCTGTTATTTTAAAGCGCGGGCTTTCTGCGACAATAGAAGAGCTTTTAATGGCGGCGGAATATCTTCTTTCTAGCGGCACAGACAAAGTTATTCTTTGTGAGCGGGGAATACGTACTTTTGAAAAGGCAACTAGAAATACTCTTGATCTTTCTGCGGTTCCAGTTCTTCGTTCATTAACTCATCTTCCAATAATTGTTGACCCAAGCCACGCTGTTGGAATAAGGGACAAGATTCCACCAATGGGTCTTGCGGCAATTGCGGCGGGCGCTGACGGCATTATAGTTGAAGTTCATAATCATCCAGAAAAAGCTTTGAGCGACGGAGCGCAGTCTTTGTACCCGGCGCAGTTTGACAAGATGATGCACGACATAGAGGCGCTTGCTCCTGTTGTTGGAAAGTCAGTTGAGCATATTCGTGAAGAGGCTCCAAAAAATCTTACAGAGATATCATCTGGAAAATCTTTAAAAAATGGAAAAACAGTTTGCGCTTACAGTGGAAAAAAAGGCGCTTACGCAGAGCAGGCAATTGCGCGCTACTTTGATGAAAAAGATGTAAGCCCGCTTGCTCTTGAAAGCTTTAGTGAAATATTCCAAGCAGTTGTTGACGGAAAGGCTGACTACGGCATGGTGCCTATAGAAAACAGCCTTGCAGGTTCTGTCTTTGAAAACTATGACAACTTCAAACGGTTTGAGGACGTAAGCATTGTTGGCTCTGTGACTTTGAGAATTCAACATTCGCTTCTTGGAGTAAAGGGCGCGGCCTTGTCTGATGTTAAAAAAGTCTTCTCTCATCCGCAGGGATTCAGCCAGTGCAGAAAGTTCCTAGAGCAGAACAAATCTTGGGAGCATATAGATTCAGCTTCCACTGCAACAGCGGCCCAGATGGTAGGCGAAAGCAAGTCTAAGGAAAACGCGGCAATTGCTAGCAGTGTAAATTCTTCACTCTACAATCTAGATGTCATTCAGGAAAACATTGAGGACGACCCAAGCAACTTCACTAGGTTTGTAATTATCGCTGCAAATCATGTTGAGCATGGAAAGGAAATAAACATTGCTCCAAACATGGCGACATTTATGTTCACTACAAAAAATGAGCCTGGCGCGCTTTACAACTGTCTTGGCGTGTTTGAAAAGAACAAGCTAAACCTTACTAGAATTGAATCACGTCCAATTGCGGGGCAGCCGTGGAAATATTGGTTCTACGCAGATGCGGCCCTTACAAAAGAAGACGGCTCTTCTATGTTCCAGACAGAAAAAGAAGTTTGCACTTATGTAAATAAAGTGATTGAAGAGTTGAAAGATAAAGCCGAAGACGTTAGACTTTTAGGCGTATATTCAGAAAGCAGATATTAGAGGTTGTAAAATGGAAAAATATGTTTTATCAGTTTTAGTAGAAAACCATGCCGGTGTTTTAAGCCGTGTTTCTGGTTTGTTCAGCAGAAGAGGCTACAATATTGACAGCCTTACAGTTTGCGAAACTTCAAACCCAGAGCAGTCGCGTATGACAATTGTTGTTCAAGGCGACGACGCAATTCTTGAGCAGATTGAAAAGCAGCTTTCTAAACTTGTTGAAGTAATTTCTATAGAGCACTGCAATCCTTCTACAACATGCCAAAGGGAAATGATGCTTGTAAAGGTAGAGGCAGACGGTGAAAGGCGCGCTGTTATTATAGAAACCTGCAACATCTTCCGTGCGCACATTGTTGACGTTGCTGAAAACAGCCTTATTATAGAAGCAACTGGAAGCGAGGACAAACTTTCTTCTTTAATTAGATTGCTTGAGCCTTATGGAATAAAGGAGCTTTTAAAGTCAGGCCTTACCGCAATGGACCGTGGCGAAAAAGTTATGAAATAGGAAACTCTGAAAACTAAAGTTCTTAGAGGCTCTTATAATTTTATCCAGCGTTCGTTGAATGCCTGCCAGCCGTTGTTTTTTAATTCAACTTCTGCTAGGCGGAATATTCTTGCGTTGAAAGGAAAATCTTTTGTATTTAATTGAATGTCCTGTTTGCAAGGAGTAATAACTTTGATGGTTGAATTTATTTCGACAGTCGAATTTACTTCGACAGTCGAATTTATTTCGACATTGCATTCAGAATTTTTTTTTGCGCAAATATTTTTGTTGAAAGTGGCGAATATAATCTTCTGCTCAATGCTTTTTGAATCATCATCAAATGAAAAAACTATAGGAAAATAAAATTCGCTTTTGTTAAAAACAGGCTCTTCTATTTTGCATGATGAAAGTTTTTGAAATTTCTCTGAAGTGAATGATTCGTCTAAAAAACACCAAAGAGGGTAGCTTGGAAAAACTGCCGGCACATTGCTTTTGTTTTGAGAGTATTTTTTATTGAATGACAAAATAATTTCTTTTTGAATCTTTGAAAGAGCAAACAAAGTGTCTTTGTGTGGAATAATCACTAGCATAAAAAAAGTATAGAGTAATTGCATAAAAAAGTGTAGTATTTGATTTATGAAAAAGCGAGTATTCTTTTTTATTTTATTGTGGATAGTTTTCTTAGCTGCAATAGTTTTTGTTACAGTTGATTTTACAAATGACAAGTCACGTCTTTGCTTGAACGGAGAAAACCTTGTTGCGTTGAACCATCAGGCTGTAAAGGCAAAAGTTGTTAATCCTAAAAAAACACCTTACTTGTATTTTAAATTTACAGATAATCAGAAGGCGCGCCTTTTAAATATTTCTAAAAAGCAGAACGGCGCCTCTGTTCAAATTGACATTTCTATTTTGAAAAAAAATAATTCCTCTATTGAAAACTCAATAGCTTACGGCCTTTTATATGAAGATGATTTTGAAAAG
>JBAXYY010000012.1:0-26698 GCA_041670585.1 Treponema sp.
ATGGAACAACGGAATAAAGTGCATGCTTATTCCAACACCCATACTTTGCAGCTCCTTAGCAAATGTGTTTCTGTCGCAGTTAAGCTTTGACAAGTCAAGACGCATTAAGTACAAATGCCATGCATTGCCTTTGCTTGTTGGTGGAAGCTTTATGTAGTCTAGATTTTTAAAAGCGTTGTTGTAAAGCTCAACGGTGTGCTTTCTCTTTGTGTCAAAAACATCAGCCTTTGTAAGCTGCACTCTGCCAATTGCCGCAAGAATATCCGGCATGTTGAATTTAAAGCCCGCGTCAATAATGTCATACTCCCAAGAAGCGCGTGGGGAAGTGTATCGGTCCCATGTAGTCCTGTCCATTCCGTGCATTCTCATTACAGTCATTCTTTTTGCAAGCGCCTCGTCTTTTGTAGTGACCATGCCGCCTTCACCTGTTGTCATTGTTTTTGTTGCATAAAAAGAAAACACTCCAATGTCGCCAAGTGCGCCTGCATATCCAAGTGCTGTCTCTGAAGGAAAGGAGTGCGCGCAGTCTTCTATGAGCTTAACATTGTATTTTTCTGCCAATGCTTTTAATGCTTTCATATTGCAAACATTTCCGCCAACGTGAACAGGCACTATTGCAACTACGTTTTTACCCTTGTTGCTTTTTAAAATCTTCTCAACAGAAACTGGGTCAATGCTGTATGTTTCTTTTTCTATATCAGCAAAATAAACGTCGCCGCCTAAATGACGTGCGCTTGTTGCAGTGGAGACAAAAGTGTAGGGCGTTGTAATCACAGCTTTTCCGGGCTTCACTCCGCAAGCTTCCATTGCTAAAATCATTCCGCTTGTGTTTGAATTAACAGCAAGAGCGTAAGGAACATTTATTCTTTTAGCGAATTCTTTTTCAAAAGCAAGCGCCTCTTTGCCTGTAGTAAGCCAGCCGCTTCTAATTACTCTAACAACTGCGTCTTCCTCTTCTATAGAAAATGAAGGCTTAAAAAAAGGAACTTTTAGTCCGTCGCTGTCTGCCATTATAATGCCACCTTAACTGAAGAAGCCAAGTCAACACTTCTGCCGTCTTCTTCTTCTGATTTATAAAATTCATCTAGTGAAGGAACTGCTTTTCTTAAAATTGAAACAAGCTCCTTTCTATTTCTAAAATGCTCATTGTTAACTTCTTCTGATTCTGTTGATTCAGATGCATAACAAATTGGCTTTAGCTGAGTAAGCAAGTCGTTCAACGCAAAAGTCTTTGGAGGAATATTATTTAAAACAAGAAGCTTCTGATATTTAGTGGGCGTAGGGTTTTCCTCTTTAAGCCAAAGCGGTTCAACAAGACGTTCACCTTTTCTAGCGCCAATAAATTTAATGTCAATGTCCTTGTAAGGCTCAAGCCCGCTAAAACGAATTATCTGCTCAGCCAAGTCTAGAATCTTAACAGGGTCGCCCATGTCCAGAAGATATGACTTCCCGTTTTCTCCAACGCCGCCTGTCTGCAACACCAAAGAGCAAGCTTCTGGAATTGTCATAAAATAGCGCTCCATTTTTTCATCAGTAACGGTAACAGGCCCGCCTTCTTGAATTTGGTCCATAAAAATAGGAAGAATTGAGCCACGTGAGCCAAGAACATTTCCAAACCTAACGAACATAAAAGCCTGGTTTTCTTTAGCCTTCTTAGAATATTCATTCACAAGCTTTTCACAAAGCATCTTGCTAACACCGTAGACGCTCACTGGGTCAACAGCTTTGTCCGTTGAAATAAGAACAAACTTTTTTACGCCAAATTCAACAGAAGCGTCAAGAAGATTCTTTGTGCCAAACACATTGTTTTCTATGGCGGCAACAGGATTTTCTTCCATCATAGGGACATGCTTGTAGGCCGCGCAATGGAAAATAACATCTGCATGTGTGTGTGAAATTATGTAGCGAACATATTCCCTGTCCTTCATGTCGCCAATTATAGGAACAACAGAAGCCTTTTCGCCAACGCCTTCATTTTGCAGAACATGAAGCTCCCTGTAAATATTCACAATTGAATTTTCGCCGTGCCCAAAAAGATAAAGCCGTTCCGCTCCACCAGAAAGAAGCTGCCTTGAAAGCTCGCTGCCAATAGAGCCGCCCGCTCCTGTAATCAAGACACGTTTTCCCCTAAGGTATTTAAGGCTTTCATGAAGTGGAATAATAACAGGGTTTCGTCCAAGAATGTCCAATGGATCAATGTCCCTTGTTTGAGCAAGATGTGCTTTTCCGTCTATTACCTGGCTGATTGAAGGAAGAATCTTAATATGAAGAAAGCCGTTGTTTTTTAAGCAAGTGTAGATTGAGCGAATTCTGTCAACAGGCGCGCTTGGAATTGCAATAACAGCGCCGTCAATCGCGTCAATTCTAATTAATGATGCCATGTTGTCTATAGGCCCTAAAACTGGAATGCCGTCAACAGTTGTTCCTATTTTGCTTTTATCATCATCAAGAAAAGCAGCCACTGTGCCAAAAATCTTTTTTCTAGAAATGTCACGGGCTATCATTTGACCAGCAAAGCCAGCCCCAATAATATAAAGACGTGCGTTATTTTTCATTTTTTCCCAACCACCACTTTTAAGGGAGCCTCTAAAAACTCCAGCTTTTAGAGGCAACTTTGAAAATGCGATGTTCTAAGTCGCGCTATTACAGCGACTTAAAACTCGCAGGCATCTCTGAAAAATCACAAAAGTGAGTTTTTAAAGATGCCTAATAATACCATACAGTTGTTATTTCATCAATGAACATATTTTTGCATTGTGTAAAAAAAATTGCTATGTTCTAAATAAAGTGACCGCCGTCATTCCAATCTAAGTGGAGGAGTCTGTGCACAATTATATTTTATATGTTTCCATAAATATCACTAAACTAAACTTCCAAAATTCCGATTATGTAAAAGAGGACAAAAACATCAATTTGTTTTCGAGGGGATAAAATGGACACTAGGAAAAAAACTACACTTATATTTCTGCTCATGGGTTTTGCAATAACAATAGCAAATGCAAGCGCAATCTCTTTCCAAATTGTGCAGACCGATTCCACTCAAGACAAAGTTAGGGCTTCATCTTATGAAATTGAAGACACTTTGATGAACTATTTTTTCAACGCAGGCCATATCGTAACAAATTCAGTAACTGTTATTGCAAATGACTCAGACAAAAAAAATGATGTGTATAAAAAAGCTTTCAATGAAGCTGTTGACGGTCAATGTGACTTTTTAATTACAATGAATATTGAGTATGATGTTAACTCTTCAACAGGACCAGATTTAAGTTTGCTTAGCAATATAAAAGAAATATATTGGGAAATAACAGAAATAAATACTGGTAAGAAAATAAAAACTGGTAAAGAGCGAATAGGAAAAGTTTCTGCAATTGATGATAGTGAGCAAGGAATTCAGGCAGTAGCAAACAAGATTGCAAGTATAATAAATAAAACCATCAAGAGTATACAATAGGGAAGGAAGTATATATGAAAAGATTTTTTAGTAAAATTATATTAGTTTGTTTAAAAGTATCTCTTTTTGCCGCAGCGCGTCCGTCTTTAGATGGTAGGGCTGTTGTGGCTGATAAAGGTGAAATGCCAGAAGGCCTATTCGCCAAAACAGTAGGATATTTACCAGGAGACAGTGTAAGCGTTACAAATCCTACAAGCGGCATAACAATAGAAATTCTTGTTTTAGGCGCAATTGATCCTTCTGAAGGTGTTGCCATACTTCTTTCTCCTGAAGCCGCAGAAAAATTAGGAATACAAAAAAATTCAAACATTCAAGTTAAGATAACAAAACGAACAGGTCAGCTTGATGTAGCTGTAAAAGGATCAGCTGTACTGGCGCATTCAGACGGCAGTATGGATGAATTGCCACCTGTTGAAACAAGCAAATCTTTGGCCTTCGCAACAGAAACTCCAATAGCAGACAGCACAGTTCCTACAGAACAATATGAAGAGACATCAGTTGATTTTACAACAGAAAAAGAACAGCTAGAAAAAAACTCTCCAATTGAAGAAACAGAAGCAAAAGAAGAAGCCGAAGCAGCCCCTCTTGAAGCAGTCAGTCCAGAAGAAGCTGATTTTGGAAATAAATCATACATTGTTGAAGATGAAAATAAAATTGCAAAGGCTGATAATATTGAAACAACAGAGCCTTTAGCATCAGAGCCAATATCCGCAGAACCAGTTGTCGCTGAGCCTGTAACCGCAGAACCAGTTGTCGCTGAGCCTGTAACTGCAGAACCAGTTGAAACAGAACCAGTTGAAACAGAACCAGTTGAAACAGAACCAGTAACCGCTGAACCTGTTGACGCAGAGCCTATAGAATCTGAAGAAATTCCTACCCAAGAACAAACTGTAATAGAATCTGCGCCTGAAGCTCCAGTTGAAAATAAAATTATTTCAGAAGAACCTATCTCAGATGAGCCAATTGAAGAACAGCCTGTTGAGTCAGAAGAAATTCCTATGGAGGAACCTGCCGAAATTGAGCAAAATGAGCCGGCTATTGAAGACGCGACAGAGTCCTCTGAGCAAATTGAAGCAGAAGAGCTGCCTCCTGTAGAAGAACAATCCACAGAAGCGGCAGAAGAGCCACCTGTAGAAGTTCCAGCTCCTGTTGTTACCACAGAAGCAGATGTTTCAGAAAAAATAGAAGAAGATATTCCTCCAATTACAGAGCCTGTTGAAAATGAAGTTCCAGAAGTGGAAGAGGAAAATCCAGACGAACCAGAAGCTGATTTAACAATTCCATCAGAAAAAGAAAGTGAGGAAATTGTTCCAGAGGAAAAACTTTCGCCTGTTCAAAATGATGTTTCAGAAGAAGAGCCAAAAGAAAGTGTTGAAACAAATGAATACAATCCAATTGTTCTTGTTCCTACAGAATCTGTTGCTCCTTCTACAGATGAGCAAATTGTAGAAGAGCCAGAAGTAGAGCCTGTTGAAAATAATTTTACTTCAGTAGCAGTAACTTCTACAGAAGCAACTTCTACAGAAGCAACTTCTACAGAAGCGACTTCAAAAAAAGAAAGTACTCCAACAGCAAGCGTTGTTGAAAAAAATCAGGAGCCAAAGACAGCTGTGTCAAATAAAATAGAACAGCACATAGTAAGCTCAACTAATGAAATGAAAAAGGGAAGTGATGTCTACTACATACAAATAGCAGTGCTTGCAAATGAAGATAACATCAACAACCTAATTGATAAATACAATAAATATCCAATTATTCTTCTTCCAAGAGAAGGTGGCTCAGGCTACAAAGTTTTAGTTGGACCGCTGAACAAAGATGAGTATGGCAGTGTACTAGAAAAGTTCAGGGCATTTGGTTTCAAAGATGCCTTCCTAAAGAAAATTAAATAAATTAGGGAGCTTTTAAAAACTTCAGATTTTAGAGGTTGCAATTAAAATAAAAGAAGCCGTTTACAAAGTTAAGCGGCTTCTTTTTTTTTGAACAAAAAGTTTATTGACGATTAGTGTAAGATAAGTTATATTATTATAAGTTGATTATCTTATCAACAAATCGGAAGCATTCGGGGATGCACCGGTTTCGACAGATAAGAGTGATCTTGTGTTGCAGGTGAGGCCGCCTGTCCTCTAAACAGACAAAAAACATAACTGCAAAACGTAGAGAAGACGAAGAGTCTGATAACGAACAGTTAGCTCTTGCTGCGTAAGTAGCATAAGCCGGAACCCAAGTTGTGCTGTTCCTAACGGCCTGGTGTTCTGACACAAACAGGGACTTGCCGTGCATTTAGTCTAGTATTTGCACAGGACTTTATCTAGAATACGGAGACGACGCCTTTGAAGCCGCTACCGTTTCCCGACAACCACCTCGCTTCAATAAACCTGTAGAGATGCCTGGTCAGCTTACCTGGACGGGAGTTCAATTCTCCCCATCTCCATTAAAAAGAGACATTTGTTGTAAAAAAACAGATGTCTCTTTTTTTATACAATTTTTTTTCAAATAACAATATTGTTGAATTTATTTCATTAGAAAATATTTTTATAATAAAAAAAAGAATATAAAATTGTTTTAATGATACAAATTAAAGTAAAAAAAACCGCACCCTAAGGTACGGTTAAAAAAAATTATAATTAAAATTATTCAGCGTCGACAGTAACACCGTGGCGCTTTTGCTGGAACCTTTTAAGCATTGCAACACCGTTACGCTTGTCATTGTAAACAAAGCCTCCGTTCCAATACTCAAGGGCTGCAAACAAAGCGTTTCCACCATCCTGATCGTCTGATTTTTTTGTACGGAAAGACACAAAATTTGCTAATTCTTCAAAATTTGAATTATGAAGACATTCCATTCTCTTTCTGTTAAAATCATTCCATTTTTCAAGATCTTTAAAACCTTCGCCTTCATCTTCAACAATTAGATGTGCATGTGTCGGACTGAATGAATACCAAACTCGAACTTTTTTGTTAATGTCGCAATGGTTTCCATGTTTAACTGCATTTTTTATAACTTCACTAATCTGCTGCTCTAGTAAGTTGATCTCTTTAATTTCAAGAGGTGCTGACTGAACAATAAGTAATGTAAAATAGCGTATCTGTCTAAAATCAGAAGGAAATTCTTTATAAAGCATGTTGGCTTTATCAAAAAGAGGGTCATTTCCATCAGAACGTAACTCTTTAATATCTTCCATGTAATTTTACTCCAATTACTCGTTTATCATTAATAGGGCTTCTTCCACACTGTTAGAAATAGGGAAGTAACCCATTAGTTTTGTAAGCTCGATAACTTTCTTTACAGAACCATGAATATTAGCAATTGAAAGCTTTAAATTCATCTTTTTAATTGTTGAACAAATATATATCAACGCACCTATTCCAGATGAGTCAATATAATCAACCTGTTCAAGATTGATGATAAAAGATTTTACATTCTTCTCAAGCATCTTCATAACTAGTTCCTTGAGTTTGTAGGAATTGTAAAGATCCATCTCACCATTAACATCAATGATGTAAACATCACCATTTTTACGGATTTTCAGTTCCATAAGTTATGCTCCTTTAAATTACTTACTGAATTTTTATTACCAGCAATGTTTGATCGTCATGCTGACTTATAACATTACTGAATTTTTTTATGTCAGCCTTTACAAGGTTGGCTATATCTTTACCAGAAGAATTATGATTCTGCTTAATTATATTCCAAAGGTTGTCTTTACCGTACTGTTCGCCTTTGTCATTAAGCGTTTCTATAAGACCATCTGTGTAAGTTGCTATTATATCACCAGATTGAACTTTTTGCATGAAATCTTTATATTCCGTTGATTTTTCCACTCCAATAGGCTCGCTTGTCTGAGAGAGCTTTGAAATAGAGTCTGTCGCGGAATTATAATAAATTACAGGTGTTGTTCCTCCTGTTGAGAATTCAATTTTTTTATCAATAGAGTTATAGTTGATTAACGAGCAAGAGGCAAAGTGGTCAGTGCTTGAAGAGTCTGATGAGATGCCTTTGTTTGCCCACGTTAAAATAGTTCCTGCAGACTGTTTTGTATTAACAACAAGCCTCAGCATAGCTCTTAATGTAATCATTATGACCATGCTGGTTGTGCCTTTTCCTGCAATATCGCTCATTACAAAAGAAATCCTGTCTTTTCTAGAAGGAATTACATCGTAATAGTCGCCACAGACACCTTCTGAAGGAGACCACATAACTCCAATTTGAATGCCTTGTATAACAGGAAGTTTTGCAGGGTGAAGCGTCTCTTGAATACGGCAAGCTATATCTGCTTCCTTTGTCAGCTCGCTGTGCTCTACAACATCTTTTACAGTGATAACATTTTTTATAGCGGCTGCCGCAAAGTCAGACAGTGTTATTGTATTATTCAAATCTTCTTCTGTGAACAATGCATTTCCATGCTTACGAGAAAGAGCTATGAGTCCTATTACTGAATCTTGAACTTTCATTGGGGCAAAAATATAGCTTCCGCACTCTAGAAATTCCTCAGGACCGTTTTGAAAAATCCTGTCATCCTGTTCAGGTTTTGTTATAAGCTCAGGTTTTCCAGAACTTGCAACTTCTCCAAAAATATTCTCTCTGAGAGGAAATGATGAAAATTTAAAATTAGTTGAAACTCTTACAGGCTTGTGAGGCATGTCGCTTGGAAGTTTATATGGTGGTGGAAAGTCTCCAATAAATGATTTTACTGCAATAATATCATCAAAGTCATCTACCATTAAAATTGCGCTGCCGTCTGACTTTGTTGTTGTTAGAATAGTTTGGTTTATATAGTCAAGTAGATTATTCATGCCCTTTTCGCTTGTGAAAGAATCTGAGGCGTGAATCATAAAGTCCTTGCTAATGTTAAGCATGCTTACATCATTTTCAGAAAGTGCTTTTATTTCATTTTGTTCAGTGGAATCTGTTGCTTCTGAGTTAACTTTCTTGGAAGAGGAAGCTTCTAATTTTTGTATTTTCTTTGAAGGAAATGTGCAGAGTATAATGCAGTAAGGTATGAAAAGAAAAGCTGATATAAAGAGAACACAGCTTAATAGGAAAAGACCTTTTTCACTTGTGTTCTGTGGAGTTGGAAGCAATGCGCAAACTACGCAAGAAATAATAAGAAGTGCGTCAATAATAAAGGTAACAAAACTTACACGTGCGCTCTTCTTTTTGTAAATAACAATAAGAAGAACCAGTACGACAAATGCGCAAATGGCTGTTGCGAAAAGCGGAATGTAAGCAAAACTATCATTTAATGTCAAATTTTAGCTCCCTGTACAATATATCTTTTAGTATTGTAGCATTGAAATATTGTACCGTCAAGATTTTCATATTCTATTATCGACATAAAATTTGTATTATTGGAGATTTTTTTTCATAATTAGCTTAGCAAATATATTTTTAAGCCTTGTGAAAAATGAAGAGCCAAAATTTCGCTTAAAGTTTTCTGCAGCCATGTCAAGGCTGTAGTCGTTGCCAAATTTCTGCTTTAGCTCGTCCCAATATTTTATTACGAAAACATATAAATCAGATTTTGTTCTTCCCTTGAATCTTTTCATTATATGATATTCGTTAATTACATGTATTACAGGTAAATAGACATTTGTAAACCATGACATTACAGCATCTTGAAAAGGAATTTCCTCTTTCTTATCCATGTTGATATAATATTTATGTATTAAGATATGATTGTAAATGACATCGTATTGTCCTGTTGTTGAAAAATCCAAGCACCAGAAGTCTGTTATATCGCCAAAATTAGTTTCTGTGTAAAAAACACGCTTTTCATAAGAAATAACTTGCTTAATCATGTCTTCTTTAGTGCTACCGGGCTTTAGCTTAATTTCGCTTTGAAGGCTTATAACTTCAGCATCAATAAAATCACAGCCTTTTGACTTTGCAACAGAAACTCTGTGGTTGCCGTCTCTTACAAAATAAAGTCCACCGACTTCGTAAAGGGTGATTGGAGGAAGAGGAACATCCTGCAAGTGAGCCATATCAATTCTTTCCCATCTTTCCTTTAAGAAATGGCTTTTTGGAAAAAAATGATTGTCAAAATCATTATATCTACCTTCGCTTCCAACAATTAAGTTTATTGGAACAACCTGCATCCCTTTATAAACTTCATCTTTTGGCTTTAAAAGCTTTTTTATGTCTGTGAAAGAAATTAAAGTAGCTTCCTCTGGATTTAATAGATGCTGTATTTCATTTACAAGAGCTTTGTTTCTTGCTTTTGTAAAGTCGTCATCTGTCTGTGATAATAGAAACTGTGAAACCAAGTTCTTCTCCTTCTTTAATTTTGCTTTGATTTAAATCTATAACTACATGGCTGTAGGCGTTTACAACTGATGTTTTACCGCTTACTGTAAGCCTTTTTTCCTGTAAATCATAAAGGTGAATGTGGCCATGAACAAGCAGCGCTGGTGAAAACTTATTAATGAACCAGTTGAAGCATTCAAAGCCTTTGTGGCAGGGGTCTTCCTTGTCGTGTATGTGCCTAGGAGACGCGTGTGTCAAAAAAACATCGCAATAACGGCCGTACTTTATTTTATTCCATATAAGTGAAGGAGCTAATGACAAAAGCTGCCAGAACATTTCCCTGTTTGTATATTGGTCTTGGCCATTGTTGTATTTTAAAGAGCCCGAAACACCTGCAATAAGAAGAGGTGTGCTTTTCCCAGAAGAGTCTTTGAACCTTAGCCTTTTGCATCGAATTATTCTGTTGCTTACATAGTCTCCGCCGTGGTTATGGCTCATATCTGTAATAGCGCCTTGCTGCATGGAAATAGGGGAAGACCTTGGCTTATTGTAATAACGGAATTCAGAAAGGTCATGGTTTCCAAAAACAAAAAATGTTGGCTTGTTTATTGTTGTTACAATAAAATCAATATAGTCCATTGGAAGGTCGCCGGCGCATAAAATAGCGTCAACATCAGAATATCGTTCTTTTGCTGAATCAGAATAAATGAAAGGGTCTATCTGGTCGGAAACACAAAGGAATCTCATTAATTAAATTCCTGCTTTTGCTAGAATATTTTCCAATTTCTCTTTGCCAATAAGTTCTACAGGTCTATTTTCTGCAAAAGAAATTGCGGAACGTGTAAAGCCACCGCTTGCGCAGACTATGGCCTTTGCAAAATTTTGACCTTTAACTTTGTCGGCAATTTTTCTAATTCTGTCATCTTCTATAGGGTCTGTCTCTCTTGAAAAATCAAGAAGGAAAGCCTGCTGCCTAACATTCATCCAATTCTCAGTCTTGCTTTCTGTTGCAATAATAATGCATCCATAATTTGTTGAGTCGCATTTTGTGCTGGAAAGGTTGAACGCGGACAGTGCCACTTTTTTGCAAATCTCACAAAACCTGCTGGAGCTTGATGTTAAGTATTCCTTCATGCTGTCATTTGACTGCAAGTCTTTGTATTCAGAAAGCTTTGAGCCAACATCTCTGAATGAATGGTTTATTGCAAAAATCTTTTCCCATTGAGAAATAGCTTTGTCTATTTGCCTTGACTTTTCATAGCATGAGCCAAGAAAATAACGAGCAAACATTGTTTCCTGGCTTGAGTCGTCTTTAGAGCATTTTATTGCATGTTCAAATTCTACTATTGCGTTGTCTAAAGAAGATGCAGCCATATAGCATGAACCCCTTTCTATAAGGCATCTCTGGCGGAAGTTTGCGTCTCTTTCACCTTTTTCAAAGGCACTTAATGCGCCTGAGTAATCTTGGTTTTCTTTAAGTATTTTTCCTAAATAATAGTAGTTTGAATAAATTTCAGGGCTTAATGATATTGCAGTGTCGATTTCTTTTTTTGCTTCTGAAAATTGCTTTGTCCTATAAAGCAGGTAGCCTAGCGCGGCATGAGCTTTTGAATGTCTTTTGTCTATGTTGATTGTTTTCTGATAAAAGCCTAGAGCAATGTCAGTGCGCCCTTGCGCTTCGTATATTTGACCAACATTATAATCATTGTCTGGGTTTGCTGGATCCATTTTTGTAAGAAGCAAATATTCTTTTAATGCCTCATTCTTTTGATTGAACTTCAAATATAAAGATGCAATTTTCTGCCTAAAGGGAACTTCTGGAATTGAACCGTCAAAAAGAGCATTCTGGTTCACAAGCTTATACTCCATAAGTGCAAGCTCCATTTTATTGTCAGCGTAATATGCTTCTCCAAGCCAGTAATGGGCATTATAATCGCGTGGATCTTTTGCAATTATTTGCTTTGCGATTTTTTCAGCGGCAACAGGCTTTCCTTGCTTAATGAGTTTTTTTATGCTGTCAATTTTCTTAGGAGCGCTAAAGCTTTTTATAATAATAATCAGTATAAAAACTATAAGAGTTCCTAAAACACAAAAAACAATAATTTGAGGTAAGTTCATAACTCTTGAAAGAGTAGCTTTTTTATGCGAATATGTCAAATATAAAAAGTTTTATTCTATATAATTATTAGAATAATATTTTGAAAAAAATGAAGGGTGAAAATAATGAGAAATAAATTATTATTAAGAAAAATTTTGCTTTTATCATTATGCCTTTTTTCTTTATCATTTTATGCTTTTTCACAAGAAAATAACTTCACTAAAGGAGAGGATTTATTTAAAAGAAATGAGCCGGAAAAAGCTATTCCTTATTTGAAGAAATCAATTACTGAAGGAAACATGCAGGCTTATATTTACCTTTCTCTAGCTTACTATCAGATTGGAAAATATTCAGACAGCATAGATATTTGCAATGCTGGAATGAAGGCGTATGGCACTGATAAAAAAGTGCTTGCCTACAACGCAGGAAATACAGCTTACAAAATGGGCGATTTTAGTGGCGCGGAATCTTGGTACAACAAGGCTATTATTGCTGACCCTTATTATTCAGAGCCTTTGTTAAATTTGGCAAACACTTTGCTTAGTGAAAAAAAATATAAAGAAAGCAAAGCTGACTATGAAAAATATCTTGTTATGGAGCCAGAAGACCCTCAGTACGATCAAATAAAAATTCTTATTGGCCTGCTAGATGAACAGATTGTCGCTGAAGAAAAGGCAGAAGCTGATAAATTGGCAGAAGAAAAACGGCTTAAGGATGAAGCCGACAGAATTGCAGCGGAAGAAGCTGAAAGAAGAAAAAAGCTTCTAGAAGATGTGGCAAATTCTTTACAGGAAACAAGTACTGAAAATGTTTCTGCGGGCGCTGAAAGCACTGTTGACTACGACTATGAATCGGAGCTTGAGTAAGCAGAAAGTTAATTCTATATATAAGGGCATCCTTAAAAACTCATTTTCTATGATTTTTCAGAGATGCCTGCGAGTTTTAAGGCGATATAATAGCGCGACATAGAACATCGCATTTTCAAGGTTGCCTTTAAAAACTACAGTTTTTAGAGGATTCAAAAAAAGTAAAAGCTCCACAAAAAAGAGCTATATCAATAATTAAAGAGGGTAAAAAAGTGGCTGTTGAAAAAAGTGTAAAAAAAACATCTGTTGGAAAAGCAAAAGAATCTGATGGTGAGAAAAAAAATTTGGCTAAATCTTCTTCCAAAAAAACTGTGTCAAAAAAAACTTCTGTAAAAGCCGCAGAAAAGCCAGCAAAAAAAAGTGTTGCTAAAAAAACATCTTCTGTAAAAGCCGCAGAAAAGCCAGCAAAAAAAAGTGTTGCTAAAACAACATCATCAGCAAAAGCTGCAGAAGAGCCAGCAAAAAAAGGCGTATCTAAAACAACATCATCAGCAAAAGCTGCAGAAAGACCATCGAAAAACAGTGTTGCAAAATCATCGTCTTCTAAAAAGACTGGTGAAAAAGATGAAGCAAAAAATGCTGCAAAATCAACTGCTTCCAAAAAAACATCAGCTGCTAAGAAAACTGTAAAACAAAATTCAAATAGAACTTCTTCTGGTGAAGCGGCGGTAAAAGTTTCTAAAGAAAGTGAAAAAAGCACCAAGCAAAAAACAAATCAAATGGCGTATGAAAAAGCGCCGGATGAAGACGAACAGAAGAATGAAAATGTAATAATTGATGAAATACAAAAAGACAATGATGCAAGAAGATCTTTGCTTTCTGGAGTAAACATCAACAATGCGTATGTTGAAGAAGAAAAAAATAAAAATAAAGTTGTAAACAAAAAACGGATAATAAAAATATGCTGTGCAGTTGGAGCATTAATTTTATTGACTGCAATAATTTTATTAAGCGTAAAAGGCTGCTCGTCTTCAAAACTTAATAAAGAAAATGCAGCACGGCAGAACACGCTTTCTCTTGTTCAAAATTATATTGAAAAGGGGTTGTACGACCAAGCTCTTAATCTTTTAAATGATTTGATTATAAAAAATCCTGATGACAATGATGCGGAAGATCTGCTTGCAAAAACAGCTGAATTAAAAAAGAAAGCTGATGCAAATAAAAACGGTGGAAATGGAAATTACTCTGTGAATATTGACGCGAGCCAAATTACAGATGCAATGCAGTCAAGCATAGATTCCATGCAGGAGCAAATTGCAAAGCAGAATGAGTCAAACGCTCAAAACGCTCAGGCTATGAACGAATTGCTGCAAAAACAACAGTCGCAGGCGGAAAATGAAAAGCAGGCGCAACTTGAGCAAAAGGCACAGCAGGCAGCAGAGGCAAAACAGCGCGCGGCTCAGGAAGCAGAAAGAAAGGCTAAGGAAGAGGCTCTTGCAAAAGAGGACGCGGCATTTAAAGACCTTATGGGAAGAATTGACGATGAAATAAATCTTGGAAAGGGAAGCCTTAACTTAGGCGACACAAAAAGCGCGCTGTCTCATTTTAACAAAGCAAAATCTATGCTTCCAAATTCTTCGTCTGACCGCGACAAGGAATATTCAGCTGGAAAATTAAGCGAGATTGCTTCTGCCTTATATGATTCCTCTCAGTCTACACCAGATGAAAACAACGCGCAAAATTTGGAAAACAACGCAGTCTCCTATGCAAAGGACGCTTTGGAAAAAGACAGCCGTCAGGGAATTTCGCATTATGTTTTAGGAATGAATTATTTTCACAACAAGAGCTATGAAAGCGCAGAATCTGAGTTAAAGAGCGCAATTCAAGAAGATACAAATAACTTTATGTATTATTATCAATTGGGAAGAGTGCAGGCCACACAGAAAAAATATAGCGATGCCCGCTCAAGTTTTACTTCCTCAATAAAATATAATTCTAACTATGCGCCTGCCCAGTACAATTTAGGTTTTGTGAATGAAAGGCTCAACAGAACAAACGACGCTCTTTTGTCTTATAGAAAGGCTTATGGAATAGACACTAATTACGAAAAGGCATATCTTGCGGCCGCTAGAATTCTTTCTAAAAAAGGGGACTACTCTGGTGCTGTTAATTGCTTTACAGAAGCGCTTAGAATAAATCCAGAAAACATTCAGACTTACAAGGAGCAAGGTTCTGCTTATGCTTCTGATGGCAAGAATAAGGAAGCGGAGCAGTGCTTTAAAAAAGCAATTTCTCTTTTAAAGCCGAATGAAGACGACCCTGCGACTTATTACAATCTTTCTACAGTTATGTTCAACCAGGGTAAAAAAGATGACGCAGTTGCATACGCTAAAAAAGCTTATGATACAAAATCATCCGCGTCTAAGGCTGTGCAAGTAAATTCAATTTACAATTACGCTTTAATTCTTGACGAGACAGGCGACTACAACAATGCTATAAAATTATATCAAGAAGTTCTTAATGAAGATTCAACAAACACAAAGGCAAAAATAAATCTTGCTGTAATTTGCTTGGCTCAAGGTGAAAATGACACGGCTCTTGCTTTGCTAACAAGTGCTTATAAACAAGAGCCAAAAAACTTTGAAATAAACAACAACTTAGGAAGCGCTTATCTTGCAAAAAACGATTTTACAAATGCAATTACTTACTTTCAGGAAGCGTTAAAAATAGAGCCTAAGAATAACAAGCCGCGGGAAAACTTAGCAAAAGCATACGCAAGTGCCGGCCAGTACGACAACGCCGCTACTACATACAAGGATGTTCTTAAATATGACAATGAAAACTGGGACGCTTATGTGGAGCTTGCAAAAGTTTGCATTACAAAAAAAGACTCTGAAAATGCTGAAAAATATTTAGTCTATGTGCAGGAAAAGCAGCCTTTATTCCGTGCTGATGAAGTAAAGGAACTTCTTAATTCAATTACTTCATCTCGACCTGAAAAATAAAATTAAAGAGGTTGCTATATAACTTTAGGGTATTTTTAAGGACTTATGTTCTTAGAAATGCCCTTTGTCTTTTTAGAAACCACCACCCATGCCGCCGTTGTTAGGATGGCTTCCTTCCTGCGCGCCTTGGTTGTTCACAGTGCCTACAGTTGTTACTGTTGTGCTAGGTGTGAATGTTGTTCCCGAAGATGTGCCCGCTGTGAAATCTGTAATTGTTGTGTAAAGCCCGTTGAAAGAAGTGCCTGTTACGGTTGCGCTTTTGTATATTGTGTATTTTGTGCCTGTTGCAAGTTCCGGTGAAGAAAGAACAATCACGTCAAATGATGTAGAAGGAAGCGTGTATGCGAATGCGCATGTGCTGTTTGAAACAATCGCCAAAGTAGAGCCTGCTGTTGCGCAGGAAGAGCTAAGGACAACTGTGTTTTGGGTACACGCGGAAGAGCTTGGCTCTGTGAAGTTAGAAGTGCCAAGTCCTACAAGAAGACCTCCTGTAATTGCAAAAGTGTTTTGGTCGCAGTCAAAGGCGCACTCTGGCGTTGTTGTTCCAAGTGCCACAATTGTTCCTCCTGAAATTGTCAATGTTCCATTTGAATCTATTGCATCGTTTCCGGTGGACTTAACATAAATTTCTCCGCCTGAAATTTTCACAACCCCAGAAGTGGAGCTTGCGTTTATGCCGTCGTCTGTTGTATTGAGTGTTATCTTTCCACCTGTGATAAACACATCTTGCTTTCCTTCAAGGCCTTCTGGACTTAATGAAGTTGTCTCTGTAACACTTACACCGTCTGCATCTGTGAAAGTTACCGCTGAAGAAGAATCATCTAAAGGTGTTCCTTTTGTTGTTATAGAAATAGTGCCGCCTGTGATTTTTAAATATGGGTAAGGGTCGTCTGTAGTTTCTGTAGTCTCTGCGTCCTCATCAATATCCCACTTTGCTGAAACTGCTTTTCCAACAGTTGTGCTTGTAATTGTGCCGCCGTTAATAAGTATGAATCCTTCGCCTAGTTCGTCCTCTGAGCCTTCTACAATTATGCCTCTGCTTTGGTTGTTTGTGTTTGTTCCAGTTCCAGTAATTGAAATTGAGCCGTCTTCCATAATAAAGCCGTTCACACTTTGAATGCCGTTTCTGCCGCTGTTTGCAATAGTGATATTTCCGTTGTAAAAGTGAATATAGTCTTTTGAATAAATGCTGTGCTTGTACGATGTTGTAATATCTAAGCTGCCTGTCCCGCTGAACAAAAGCTGTCCTTTTGAAAACAAAGAGCCTTTTGCGTCTGAGCCGTCTTCAACAACTGTAACAGAAGTGTATGTTGCTTCTGTGTTAGTAGAGTCGTTTGTGTAGTCATCTCCATAAGGTGTGCCGTAGCTTCTTCCGTCTATAAAAGTGTTTGTTTTGCCGTCTTCCAAAACCACAAATGTGCGAATTGCGCTTTTTACATTTATGCAAGGATAGTTGCCGCTGTAAATTGTCACTCCATTTAAATCAAGGCAGATGTCATAAGAAGAGCTGTCGTCCGTGTCGTCATCTTCTATAACAATGCCAACTGTTGAAGTTGGAGAGCCTGTTCCTGTAAAAATAAATTTTGTTGTTGCTGTGGCCGCTGAGCAGTCAAGAGAAAGCTTGTTGTTTTTTAGCTTGGCTGAAATGTTGTCTGTTATTGTTTGACTACTGCTTGTTGCATCTGTGAATGTTGAGTTGTCTGTGGAAAAAGAAGGTGTTGCCATATCTATATAGATTATGTTTGCAAAAGTTGTGTTGTTAATTAAATCATCCGTAACATTTGAAATGCCTCTTTCATCAGAATTAGCACTGTATGTTGAGCTTGAAGATGTGTCAGTTGTACCTGTATCTGTAGTTCCAGTGTCAGTTGTTCCAGATTCTGTAGTGTCAGATTCTGTTGTTCCTGTGTCTGGTGTGCATGATGATAAAATAAAGCATAATGAAATAAATAAAAATAAAAAAATTCTCTTCATAAGAATACCTCTTAAATAAAGTATGAATTAGAATTATTGAGAAAACCTTGAAATGAGTTGAGAAAAATAAAGAAATGTTATTTAATTTGAGAAATAAGTTAAAAGAAAAATTCAAGAAAAGATAATTTTAAGAAATGACTATATTTTTAAATATTGCCATTTATGTCATTTTGACCGAAATTGAGAAATTTCTTTACTAGAAAGCACTTGTTTATTCACTGTCTTTTTACAAATTGAATATAGTCAAGGTTCATTCCTGTGTTGCCAAGCTTCTTTTCAGAGTTTGCCTGAACGGTTATAAGAATTGAACGTGGCTCATCAATTGTAAAATAAATTGGCACTCTTGTTGTTAATTCCCAAGTTCCTAAAGGAGGGTCGCTAGGGTAGACTCTATACGGCACATTGTCCAAGTAAACGTAGAAAGCCGAGTTGTCATTTTTAAAAGCCTTTTCACAAACCAAGCATTCGTAAGTGCCTGCTGGAAATTGTATCTTAACTTGAGCAGAGGCAGCTTCGTCCATAAGACGCGCAGCATATTGCCCGCTGGCTTCATTATCTGGAAAAACAACATAATGATATAAAAGCATAGACTCAAATTCGTATTTAATTCCAGCACCTTGAAACTGGACAACAGGAAGCTTTGTCAATAAAGGCGGAGTAGGGGCTGTTCCTTCTGTATTTTGGGGAAAAGTATTTTTTGTAGACTGGCATGAAAAGAGTATGAGTGAGCCTAATAAAATTGTAAATAAAAAAAAACATTTTCTTTTTATTGATAACATAAATTTCCTCCAAAATTTCTGCAAGCCATACAGAACCTCTAAAAGCTGAAGTGTTTAGAGATTTTCATATTTATAAATTTGTATTCTAAAGAGCACCTACATAATAACATAAAAAAATCTATGTATCAATTAGATATAAAAAACATTACCCGCTATATCTTTGGAACATGCGGCTTGGAAAGATTCTTAATCATATTCTGAAGCATTTCGTGCGCCTTTTCTTCAGACACTGCCTCTTCTGGCTCGTGGTACTCAACAAGGTTCGCTGGTATTTCATCAAGAAAACGGCTAGGGGTGCATTCAACAGAAGAATTCATTTTTCTTCTTCGCCTGCAGCTTGAAATAAAAAGCCTGTCCCTTGCACGCGTTACAGCCACGTAAAAAAGACGGCGCTCTTCTTCAACACCCGCATCCCCTGCTTCTTCAACAGCGCGCGCGTGCGGCATAAGGCCTTCCTCTGCCCCTGCAATGTAGACTATTGGAAACTCCAGGCCCTTGCTTGCGTGAATGGTCATCATGTTAACTTTGCCCTTGTCTGCGTCATCGTCCAAGTCGTCTCGGCTTAAAAGCGTTATTCTGTTTAAATAAGCGTACAAACTTGTGTCTTCATTCTCTGGATTGTTTTCCCACTGCTCCATGCTTTTTATAAGGCTCTCTATGTTCATATATTTGAACCTTGCGGCCTTTTCGCTTTTCTGATTTTCGCCAATCAAATAGTCCCAGTAGCTTATTTCTTCAACCATTGCCTGAACTTTTTTGCTAAGGCCTTTTCCGCTAAGCATTGTCTTGTTGTTTTCTATGATATTAACAAACGCCTGCAAGTCAGACTTTGTGCTTTCAGAAACAAGCTCCTTTGATTTTTTTTGCACAGGCTCAGGCATTTCGTTTGAAAGAGTAAATTCCTCGGCCTTCTGTGTGGCAGTTTTCCCGTGTGTGTCCTTTTCTTCCTGCGAGCCTTCCGGCACTTCAAGCAGCTTTTGAATTGCCTCCCAAAGCGAGATGTGGAAAATGTCAGCCACGCCGTTTATAGCTTCTATTGTTGTTCTTCCAATTCCACGGCGCGGCGTGTTTATAATTCTCAAAAGGTTTATGTCGTCGTCATGGTTCGCAATTACACGAAGGTAGCTTATTACGTCCTTGATTTCCTTGCGCTCAAAAAAGCTTGTTCCCCCGCTCATTATGTAAGGAATGTTGTTTTCAAGAAAAGCTTCCTCTATTGCACGGCTCTGTGTGTTGGCCCTCATTAAAACGCCAAAGTCGTCGTACTTTCTTTTTTCATCAGCGCTTATGGAAAGAATTGATTCCGCTATGAAGTCCGCCTCTGCCGCTTCGTTCTCCGGCATGTACAATTCAATTGGCTTTCCGTTTCCGTTGCCGCTCCAAAGCTCCTTGTCCTTGCGGTTAGTGTTGTGGCTAATCACACCGTTTGCCGCCGCCAAGATTGTTTCTGTTGAGCGGTAGTTCTGCTCAAGCCTTATTTCTGTTACATCAGGAAAATCTTTTTCAAAGTTTATTATGTTCTGGAAGTCAGCGCCTCTCCAGCTGTAGATGCTCTGGTCGTCGTCGCCAACAACAGCAACGTTTCTGTCAGAAAGAAGGTGCATAAGCTCGTACTGCTGGTGGCTTGTGTCCTGGAACTCGTCAACCATAAGGTACTTGTACCTCTGCCTGTACTGATCAAGAACATCCGGGTGCTCCTTAAAAAGCTTAATCGGCAAAGTGATTAAATCGTCAAAGTCAACTGCGTTAAAAAGCTTTAGTCCTTCCTGGTAGCCTTTGTAAAGCTCGCGGTACATGTCGTTCTCTGACTTCCAGTCTTTTCTGCCTGTCTTAATGTCGCTAAAAAGCCCGCCTATTTTATAAATGTCCATTGCGTCCGCTGTGAACTTTAAATCGCGTCCTGTTTCTTTTATTAATGAATTTCTGTCTGTCTCGTCGTAAATGGAAAAATTTTCCCTGTAGCCAAGCTCTGTTATGTTCTGCCTTAAAACTTTTACACCGAACGCGTGGAATGTGCTTATTGTAAGGTTTTGCAGCTTTCTGTTGGCAAGAGACTTTACCCTGTCCGCCATTTCCTTTGCGGCTTTGTTTGTGAAAGTTAGGGCAAGAATCTGGCTCTGGGGTATGCCTTTTTCAAGCATGTTCGCTATTCTATATGTAATTACTCTTGTCTTGCCGCTGCCGGCGCCGGCTATTATCAAGATAGGTCCGTCTATTGTTGTTACCGCTCTGTACTGCTCTGGGTTAAGTTCTGATTTTAAATCTGTTTCTAATGACATAACGCTCTATTCTAACTTTTTTTTTATGTAGTGGCAACGTGGTGCAATTATCAATTTTTAGGACGTTTTCTTTTTCCCTTGCTGCCGGACAAGCCGGAAATATTTTTTTCATCGGGCTTTGCGTGGCTCCGGCTTATGCCTACGGTGCTTCGCACTAGCGTTCCGCTACCACTTCAATCCTGCGTAGGCTTTTTTAAATTAGCAATAATAGGTGTGATGACGCAAAGACAATTGATAATTATCTACAATTCAGTTAAAATAGTTAATCATTTTATAAAAAGAAAGAGGACTATTTATGAATAAAGCAGTTGCCGCGTTTTTAGCAGAACACAATTTTTCATTGCACACGGATCTAAACACCGCTGTTGACAGTCTTTTGTATGACATGAACGAAGGTCTTGCTGGACGTAAAGCTTCAGAGGACATGATAAAAACTTACTGCAATCCGCCAAAAGAAAATGTAGCTGGAAAAAGCGTTATTGTAATTGACGCAGGTGGAACAAACTTCCGCTCATGCCTTGTGACATTTGACGCGCAGGGAAAGCCTGTAATTGACTTTATGGAAAAAACTTCAATGCCTGGAATTGGCAAGGAGCTTTCTAAAAAAGACTTCTTTAATCAGTTTGCGGACAACCTTGAGCATTTAAAGGACAAATCCCCATATATTGGCTTTTGCTTCTCTTACCCAATGACAATCACAGAAGACGGTGACGGCGTTCTAATAGGCTTCTCTAAGGAAATAAAAGCCCCTGAAGTTGTGGGCAGCCATATTGGAAAAGAGCTTTCAAAAGCATTGGCAGAACATGGCTGGAAAAAGCTTCAAAAGGTTACTCTTTTAAACGACACAGTTGCCGCTCTTTTAGCAGGTGCCGCCTGCCCTGACGAAGGCGCAAAATATTCTTCATACATAGGCTTCATCTTGGGAACAGGAATGAACGCCGCCTACATTCAGCCAGAATCTGCGGAATACAAGAATCTTGCAAAACAAATCATTGTATGCGAAAGTGGAAAATTCAGCAAAGTTAACCGCTCTGACTTTGACATTGCGTTTGACAAAAAAAGCGTAAAGCCAGGAACCTCTTTAATGGAAAAGCTTTGCTCCGGGGCATATCTTGGGCCTGTAAGCTATGAAGTTATTACTGCGGCTGCAAAAGAAGGCCTCTTCTCTAAAAAATTCGCAGATTCACTTCTAAAACTAGAAAGCCTTACTCTTATAGAAATGGACTCTTTCCTTCATGCGCCATACAGCACAACTTCTGTTCTTGGTGCAAAAGCCGCCGAATGTGCAGAAGAAGAAGACTACGCACGTCTTTATGAGCTTCTGGACGCTGTTGTTGAAAGAAGCGCAAGATGCGCCGCTGTTATACTTTCTGCTTGTGTTATTCAAAGCGGAGAAGGCAGGAACGCAAGCAAGCCTGTTTGTATTCTTTGCAACGGAACAACTTTCTACAAGACACATAAAGTGAATGAGCGTGTAGCAGGTTATCTTGATGAAATACTGATTAGGCAGAAGAATTTGTACTATGAAATAATAAAGCGCGACAACGACATAACTTTAGGAGCCGCAATAGCTGGCTTAATCTAAAGTTGTATTTATGCCGAAAATAAATTACAATGTTCCAATAAAAGGAATAGTGATATAAGGGGCAAAAAGTGGCACGTGGAAAAACATTAGCTAAATCAATTCTTCTAATAATTCTCTTAATAATAGTGGTGTTAGCAGGATTGCTTTGGTTTGACTATTTAGGCGTGATTCAGGCTAAAAAACTTTTTTCTCCAGTATACAAGCTTTTTGGCATGGAGCCCCAGACTACAACTTCCGCGTCATCGCCTGACAAGCTTGTGGAAGCAGATTTGGATAATGACCGTTTTGCTAAGCGTCTTGAAGCACTAGATATTCGTACAGAAGAACTAGACAAACGTGAAGTAGATATAAAAAAAGCAGAAGAAGCAAACACCCAGACAGCGCAAGAATTGTCAGATAAACAAGCTTCTCAAGAAGAAAAAGAAAAAACATTCAACAATGAAGTGAAAAAGTACGATGATAGAAGGGTAAACATCGAACAGATTGTGCAAAACCTTGAAGGTATGCAGCCAAAGAACGCTGTTGATATTCTTGTCAAAATGGACGACCAGGACGTTATAGATGTCCTTCGCCGTTCTGACGAAGATGCGGCAGCCGCTGGAACCTCTTCAATGGTCGCGTACTGGCTGTCGCTGATGCCGCCCGAAAGAGCCGCAGAAATTCAGCGTAAAATGGCCAACAAACCCCTTTCCCTAGAATAGATCTAGCAGGGTAGTCTCCGATGTTCTAACCGGAGGTAAGCCCATGCAACTTGCGATGAATACCTCTTCGCAGGCAAACAACATTCCGTTCCTTTCCACTCAGGCAAAACCTGAGCTTCCAAACAGCTTTGGCTCTTTGCAAGGTGGAAAAACAAGCACCTCTTTTTTAGACATGGTTAAGTCTTGTGAAATGTCTTCAGAAAGTGAAAGTTTAAATACTTCACAAACAGAAGAAAATGTTCAGACAAAAGAAAATGTCAAAACAGAATCTTCTAAAGACATTAAAAAAGAAAAACCTGTAGAAAAAGAAAATCAGTCTAACAACGCAACGGAAAAAAGTAAAAGCTCTGAAGAAGAAAAAAAGTCCAAGAAGACAAACTCAAATGAAAAAGATGAAAATAAAAACTCATCTGGAAAAAGTGTTTCTCAAACAGAAAATGCAAATTTACAGCAGCTCTCGCTTTCACAAAAAGATGGAAAATCAACAGATTCAAAAGCTTCTGTAAAAAACAAAAATGTTTCAGAAGTGAAGAATGCTAAGGAAAAAGACATTCAGGCAGATCAGCTTTCTTTTTTAAAAACAAGAGAGGACTCGGAAGATCCAGAGAAAATTATTGCTAATGTTCAAGAGTACAATTCTAAAAAGTCTGAAGACGACTTGCTTGAAAATGCCCAGAATCTTTCTTTAGAAAACCCAAAGTCATTCTTAGAAGAAATTGGAATTGCCGCAGAAAATCAAAATGCTTTAAATTCTTCAGTTGATAAAATGAAGCTTTCTAAAAATGGCATGGAGCTACAAGAAAAAAACTCTTCAAAAGAAAGCGCAAAAAAAATCTCCTCTAAAAAGAACAATGTTTTTACAGTGATTGATGAAAGAGGAAGCGCTTCTAAAGAAGAATCTGCAAAAACACAAAAGACAAAGCTGACTGTTTCAAAGTCTTCAGAAAACAGCAATGAGCTTAATCTTACAATGACAATGAACAAAAATGCTGAGCAGAACATTCTTTCTACAAGCAGCCAGACAGCAGGGGCAGCTGGCTCTAACTTCCAAGCAATGCTTTCTGAGCAGATTCAACAGAACGCTCCAGACTTTGTAAAGGCCGGCAATATTGTACTTAAGGATTCCAAGAGCGGAACTATCAACATGGTTTTAAAGCCGGAATCGTTAGGAAATGTTAAGATTAGTCTTCAACTTTCCGATAAAGTAATAACAGGACAGATCACTGTTCAAAGCCAAGAAGCTTATGATGCTTTCAAAGAAAATATTGAAAATTTAAAGCAGGCTTTCCAGCAGAGCGGTTTTGAGTCGCCACAGTTTAATTTGAGCTTTTCAAATAACGGCAACCCAGCAAACCCTCAGCAAGGGCAGCAGCAAATGGCAAACAGTTGGCTTGGAAATCAGACTTACGGAGATTTAGCTTCAAGCACTGAAACAAATCAGCAAAGTGATTTTGTTCCTTCAAAGAAAGATTCAATTTACGCAATAGATTTTGTTGCATAAGTTGAAAATTGTTTTTGCAAATTTATTTTTTAGGAGTAGTAAATGGATTCTGCAGTAGGATTAAATACTAAGTTAAGCGCACAAGACCAGGCGCAAGTAAACATGCAGGTCGATTCGTTTAACAAACAAAATACAGTAAATGGACGTACTGCATCTCAAAGTTTGGGCAAGGATGATTTCTTAAAGCTTTTGATAACACAGTTATCCAATCAGGATCCAACTTCTCCTATGGAAAATACAGAATTTATTTCCCAAATGGCGCAGTTCAGCTCTCTTGAGCAGATGACAAACATGAACTCAGAGTTTACAAAGTTGAACAATGTTCTTGTTTCTTCAAACGCTGTTGGGACAATTGGCAAAACAGTTGATGTTAAAATTGGCGACACAAAGACATCAGGCGTTGTAGACGCAATTACTTGTGGCGACAATCCACAGGTAAAAGTTAACGGCATGTTGTACGACATGAAGAATATTGAAGCCGTTTATGGCAACTGAAAAAATTAAGAGGGTAAATATATGATGAGATCACTTTATTCAGGCGTGAGCGGTATGCAGAATCATCAGACACGCATGGATGTAATTGGAAACAACGTTTCTAACGTAAACACATACGGCTTTAAAAGAGGCCGTGTAGACTTCCAGGACATGATTAGCCAGCAGATTAACGGAGCCGCTTCTCCTACAACAGAAAAAGGCGGTGTTAACCCAAAGGAAGTTGGACTTGGAATGAGCGTGGCGGCAATTGACACAATTTTTACACAGGGCAACTTGCAGTCAACAGGAGTTACAACTGACATTGCAATTCAAGGCAACGGCTTCTTCGTGTTAAAAAATGGCGACAAAACTATGTTCACAAGAAACGGCGCTTTTGGAGTAGACAAGAACGGCACTTTGGTGAACCCTGCAAACGGACTTAAAGTTCAGGGCTGGATGGCTCAAGATGTAAACGGAACAACAGTTCTTTCAACTTCAGCAACAGCTACTGACTTGACAATTCCTGTAGGCCAGAAGGACCCTCCTAAAGCTACAACAGAAGTAACATACGCTTGCAACCTTGACAAAAACACTCCTGAAATTCCAGAAAATGCTACTGAAGCACAAAGAAGACAAGGCACTTGGAGCACTTCAATTGAAATTTACGACACTTATGGAAAAGAGCACAACATGCAGATGAACTTTTCAAAAGTGCAGGGAAACCCAAACCAGTGGACAGTAAACACTGTTGTAGATCCAGAAAACGCAGACGCAACACAGACACGTGTAGGCTTTGGAACAACAGACGGCGTTGACAATACATATACTCTTAATTTTGACAACTACGGTGAATTACTTTCTATAACAGACAGCGCAGGAAATGTTTCAAACCCTGACGGTGAAATTATAATGCAGGCATCTTACACTGTACCTGACAGCAACGTTGATGAAAATGGCAACCCTTACCGCCAGACATTCAACTTAAACCTTGGAACAATAGGCTCTATGAAAAACACAATAACACAAAGCGCTTCAACTAGCTCAACAAAAGCCCGCTCGCAAGACGGCTATAAATTAGGCTACTTGGACAACTTCAAAATTGACTCAAGCGGAATTATAACTGGTGTTTATTCAAACGGCTCAACACGCACAATTGGGCAAATTGCAATGGCTAGCTTTACAAACCAGGGCGGTCTTGAAAAAGCAGGAGACAACACTTATGTTGAATCAATTAACAGCGGCATGGCTAACATTGGAGAAAGCGGAATTGCAGGAAAAGGCACAATGCTTTCTGGCACACTTGAAATGAGCAACGTTGACTTGACAGAGCAGCTTACAGACATGATTGTTACTCAGCGTGGCTTCCAGAGCAATGCCAAGACAATTCAAACAGCAGACACTCTTCTAGAAACAGTTCTTAGCTTGAAGCGATAATAACTAGAATATAGAACACTGGAAAAATAATAACGGCCGGCAAGGAAATAAAATTCCAAACCGACCGTTTTTTTTATATAATTTTTTTAGAACAAGTTTGGGCATAAAAAAAGCAGCCTGAATAAAATCAGACTGCCTTGTAAAATTACGTTTACTTACAAATTAAAGTTTTGCGTGGAAAGAGAAAGCCGCGCTCCACTTAAGGTTACGAACATCAATACATGCGCTTAATGATGTCTGGAACACTAAGAAGTTAAAGCTTGCTCCAGCGAAAAGCTGTGGCTGAATTGCAGAAAAGTCCCACTTTCCGTCTTCGCCATAAACATCGCTTATTCCATTGCCAGAAGAAACTGTTCCTTCA
>JBAXYY010000013.1:0-25319 GCA_041670585.1 Treponema sp.
AAGATTGGCTGTAAAGTTGCGTCCAGTGCATCGCGCCACAAAGAGCCTTCTACATCTACAACGTTGCGTTTAAGAGTCGCCATCTTGATTGGAATATGAACATATTTATCGTGAACAAGTCCAATAACAATTTTTGTTTTTCCAGCCATTGCCGCGTGAACTGCGTTGTTGCCAAGGCGTTCGCAGTAAATGGAATCGTTTGCTGTTGTAACAGCAGCGCGAACCTGGTAGCCAGGATCAATATACTTCAAGTTGATATGAACATGCTTGTTTGCAAAATAAGATGTGATGCTGTCGCGAAGATAAATGCCAATATCAGCAAGCTTTTTATTTCCGCTGTCATCCTTCTGATTTGTTGTGGTAAGCAAATCTTGTCCCGCACCTTCTGCAACAACTATAACTGCATGGTGATGGTCCATAAGGCGCGCCTCAAGGTGTGAAAGGAATCCGTTTGGTCCGTCCAAGTCAAATGGCACTTCTGGAATAAGGCAGAAGTTTGCTTCGTGACTTGCAAGCGCTGTTTCTGCGGCAATAAAGCCTGACTCGCGTCCCATAAGTTTTACAAGTCCAATGCCGTTGATTTGTGAATGTGCTTCCATGTGAATTGAGTTAACAGCCTCTGTTGCCTTTTGAACAGCTGTCTCAAAACCAAATGAGCGGTCTATGAATTCAAGATCGTTGTCCACAGTCTTTGGAATGCCAACAACTGCAATTTTTAAACCACGTTTGTCAATTTCGTTTGCAATATCAAGTGCGCCCCTTTGAGTGCCGTCGCCGCCTATTATGAACATCATGTTAATATTCATGCGCTCAATTGAATCAACAATGTCGCTTACTCTTTCTCCGCCGCCACGTGAAGTTCCTAAGAAAGAGCCTCCAATTTTATGAATTGAATCAACTAAATCAGGATTTAAATCAATTGTGTCAAAGCCTTGCTCTGTAAAAAATCCTTTGTAGCCAAACTGAATGCCACGAATTCTTCTAACACCGTAGCGGTTCCAAAGGCATCTAACTACAGCGCGTATAACATCGTTCAAGCCTGGGCAAAGTCCACCGCAAGTGCAAATGCCGGCAGTTACATGCGCAGGGTTAAAATAAATATATTCACGAGGACCAGCTTTTTCCATAAGGTTAGAGCTGTTTTTTCCGTCGCCAGGCTCGCTGTCTTCAAAAACGTTTACACTGTTGCGAACGTAAGAGTTGTCTTTTACGTAGTTAGCGCGGAAGTCGCCGTTAACTGTAGAAAGCTCAATTGGTGAACGAACTTTGCAATCCCCTAAATTCTCGACCGTAAAGTCATATTTTGTGTTACCCATAAAAACCTCGAAAAGTAAAAAAAAATGTTAAGCAAATTTACCTAAGCTACAACTTGTTAAGAATAGCTTTTAATAGTAAAAAATTCAATAGAAACTGATTTTTTCTTGACAGCGCAGGTGAAAAATACTTACTTTTACTATATAGTGTATTTATTAGATTTCTAGTTTTAGGAGAATTAAACTTATGAAAAAGAATTGTTTTTATTTAGCTGCAATTTTTGCTGTAGTGGCCGCTGCGTTTTCACTAACTGGCTGCGGTTACAACACTCTTGTAGAAGAGCGTGAAGCTGTTAACAGCCAGTGGGCAAATGTTGAAAATAGATATCAGGAAAGAAATGACCTTGTTCCAAATTTGGTGAACACTGTAAAAGGATATGCTAAGCAGGAGGAATCTGTTTTTACAGAAATTGCAAACGCACGTTCAAAGTTGGGCGGCACGGTGACTGTTGACTCAAGCATTACAGACGACCCAGAAAAACTTGCTCAGTTCCAAAGCGAGCAGAATCAACTAGGCTCAAGTTTGCAGAGGTTGCTTTCTATAACAGAAGCGTACCCTGAGCTAAAGTCAAATCAGAATTTCTTGGACTTGCAAAGCCAGCTTGAAGGAATTGAAAATAGAATTGCTACAGAAAGAAAGCGCTACAACGATGTTGTAAAAACTTACAACACATCTATTGCAAAATTTCCACAAGTAATTACTGCAAAGATTTTTGGCTTTAAAAGCAAGGCTTACTTTAAAGCAGACGAAGGCGCAACAAAAGCACCAACTGTTTCTTTTGACTAATGATGTGCTTGTGGCAGAAACAAAAGTTTGTTAGCCTGCTACAATAAAAGTATTGCTTTATAAAATATTTTAGTAAGGATAAGAAATGAAATATAAAACGCTAGTGAAAAAATTAAATCTTGATAAAAAATCATTTGTAGAAATACAAGATGCAGTTAAAAACGCTGAATCAAAAACTACAGGTGAAATTGAAGTTGCCGTTACTGCGGAAAGCGCCGGCTATGCTTTTTGGGAGCTGCTGTTTTCTGTAGGAGTTTCGCTTGTTCTTCTTGCGTGCCTTTTTCCGTTGGCAAATCAGATTTACTCTTGGCTCTGCTCTGTTTTCTGGGGGCATCAGCCGTGGTACCTTCCAGCTTTTTATCTTATAGTCTGTGCAGCTGTTGTTTTAGTTTTATATATTCTGTTTAATATACCAGCCGTTGACTCGCTTATTGTTCCTCAGACTGCAAAAGTTCAGGCGGTGAATTCCCGCGCTATGAGGTACTTTGCAGAAAGCGGAGTTTACTGCACAAAAGAGCATACTGGCATTTTAATTTTTGTCTCTTACTTTGAAAAGGAAGTTCGTATAATTGCAGACAAAGGCATAAGTGAAAAAATTACACAGGACTTGTGGAACCTTATTGCAGATGAGCTTGCAGATTCACTTTCTAAAGGAAATGCTAAAGATGCTTTTATAAATGCAATCAACCGTTGCGGAGATTTGCTTGCTGAATATTATCCGGCGCCTAACGATAAAGAAAATGTTGACGAGCTTCCAGACGGCCTTGTGGTTTTGGAGAATGACAGATGGGTGTAACTTCACGTTCGACAAAGAAAAAAGGCGACAGTAAATTTAGTTTGCTTGTTGTCATGCTGATTGTAGTGGGCATTCCTTTTCTTACTGTAAAATTATGCACTTCTAAATCTAGCACGGCTTCTTCTGAAAACACTGCTGTAACTTCTACTGTTGATTCTTCTACGTCAACAAGCGCTTCTTCTAAAGTTGACGGCAGCTCTTCTGCGGATGAAACTTCTGCAAGCAGTGCTGCATCTTCCTCAAGCGAAAATGTTATTGGCGCAGAAAGCACTTCAACAGGAAGAACAGATGCTTCTACAACTTACACAGACAACGGTTATTCCAACAGCGGCTCATATAAGCAAACTTACACAAAAGACAAAGACGGCGTTTACAAATTAGTTTCGCCTGTAATGGACACAGCTAATGTTCTTTCAAAAACTGAGTACAATGAGCTTAACGACTACTTGCTGAATTTAGACAAGACAACAGGAGTGCAAATTGCAGTTCTTACAGTTAAGACTTTAGACGGTGAAGATATTGCAAGCTACAGTATGAAGCACGCAGAGTCATGGCACTTGGGTCAGAAAGGCGTTGACAACGGAGCGCTTCTTACAGTTGCAATGCAAGAACATGATGTCCGCATAGAAACAGGCTACGGCACTGAAGGCACTTTAACAGATGCAAAATGTGCCCGTATAATTAGAAATGTTATTATTCCTGATTTTAAAAGCGGCGACTACGGCGAAGGCATTGTTGCCGGCGTAAAAAACATGGCTGGCATTATTACAAGCGACAGTTCTTTAGTCACAATTCCAGACACTGATTCTGAGGAAGAAGCAAGCGGCTCTTCTTCAAGCGATGCTGTAGGAATTGCAATTTTTGCTGTCATTTTCTTCCTTATGGTTATTTTTATAATTATTTCTACTGCGGCCCGTGCGCTTTTTCCACACTCAAGGTTTGGCAGAATCATTCATAACTCCACAATCAACTCGCATCACAACGACACACACTTTGGTGGCTTCGGAGGTGGTGGTTTTGGCGGGGGAGGCGGAGGATTTTCCGGTGGTGGCGGCAGCTTCGGCGGCGGGGGAGCAAGCGGACATTGGTAGTGAGTTCAAAAAAAACGTCCTGTTTTTTTTGAACTCAGCATGAAGTTTCACTTCATGCAATTGTTAGCGCGCACATCCTTGTGCTTGCATTGTTGAAATTCTAGAGGGACACCTTGTATTTTTATTTCACGGCACGAAGTTTCACTTCGTGCAATTGTTAGCACGCACCTTAACCATTCACAATTATCAATTGATAATTACAGGAATTTACGTTATTCTAATACCATGGCTTATGAAGTAACAGCGACCAGAAGAAGGCCGCAAAAATTTGAAGACTTGATTGGACAGGAATTTGTTGCAGAAACGCTAAAAAATTCCATACAGTCAGGAAAAATTGCACATGCTTATTTGTTCAGCGGACCACGTGGGTGCGGCAAAACCTCTACAGCTAGAATCTTGGCAAAAGCCTTGAACTGTGAAAAAGGCCCAACTGCAACTCCGTGCGGAACATGCTCTGCTTGTACAGAAATTACAAAAGGCTCCTCTTTGGACGTAATAGAAATAGACGGTGCCTCTAACACAAGCGTAAACGATGTGCGTCAAATAAAAGATGAAGTTCTTTTCCCTCCAAACTCATGCAGATATAAAATCTATATAATAGACGAAGTTCATATGCTTTCTACAAGCGCATTCAACGCGCTTCTTAAAACAATAGAAGAGCCGCCGCCTTATGTAATATTTATCTTTGCGACAACAGAGCTTCAAAAAGTTCCGGCAACTATTAAATCAAGATGCCAGCAGTTCAACTTCCGCTTAGTTCCAATAGAAAAAGTTAAAAATCAGCTATCAAAAGCGGCAGAAGAAATTGGCATTAAGGCAGACGAAGAAGCTCTTTACTGGATTGCAAGAGAATCAACAGGCAGCATGAGGGACGCTTACACTTTGTTCGATCAAGTTGCGGCCTTTAGCGACGGTGAAATCACTTACGACAAAATAAGAGACAAGCTTGGAGTTGTTGGCGTTGACCGTTTGAACGAACTTTTCACTCTTTGCTCAACAGGCGACGTTACTTCTGCTCTTACAAAAATAGACGAGTACTTGCAAAACGGAATCAGCATTGAGCAGCTAATTTCAAACTGCACAGACTATTTAAGAAGCATTTTGCTAATTAAGAGCGGCATTACAAAAGAAGCGCTTTTGGGCCAGGCGCCGGAGAGGTACGCAAAAGAAGTTTTGTCTTCATGGAACAATATTCAAATAGAGCGCGCCCTTGATATTTTCTTGCAACTGTACAGGGACATTCGTTATTCGCTTAATTCAAGATACGAGCTGGAGCTTGCGGTAAGCAGGCTTTGCTGGCTTAAAGAATATGTTTCTGCTGCGGAAGTAAAGCGTGCAGTTGACTCTGTGCGTCCTCTTTTAATGCAGAGCGCCGGTTCAAATAAAGTGCAAATGATTCAGCAAGAACCGCATACAGTTCCACAGAACAATGCAGCTTCAGACCAGCAGGTGCAAACACAGCAGGCAAATGTACAAAGTCCAAGTTTTGGAGCAACAAGTTCTCCTGCTGCAAAACAGTATGTGCCACACTTTGGAGCAATGGACTCCGCGCCCCAGTCTAATGAAGTTCCACCAGATTCTTCTGGAGGAGTGCCGCACCCTTTTCTTAATGGCGGAGCTGTACCGCCAGTAAACTATACAGTGGTCGAAGCTAGCAGCCCTTCTGTAAACAATATTTCATCTCGTCAAAATGATTCAGATTCTACTGATGATTATGAAGATGCAGAAGAGGGAAGCTATGCTCCTGACGATTCAAGCGAAGAAAATTTTATTTCTGATGATGCAGTAGGCAATCCAAATGAAAAAAACAATATGCCGCAAAATCAGACTGTGGAAAATTCACAAGTGACTGCAACGGAAAAACCTTTCCCAAATGCAAAGTCAAACAATGCGCCGCTTACAGAAATTGAAAAACTTCGTGAGTCAATTATAAATGATTTTTCTATGACAGAGGCAATTCTTGCAAGTGCGCTTATGAGGGCAAAAAACTGGCTCCATGTTGGTGATAAAATTACAGTGACAGTTGAGTCTGATTTTGACAAGCTTAAGCTTCAAAGTGATATGTCTAAAATAACACCTTACCTTGCAAAATATTATGGCAAGAGCGTTTCTTTTGAAGTTCAAGTGGAGCAAAAAAAAGAAGAAGTTAATTTAACAAAAGATTTGCCACAAGATGTTCAGCTTGTTCGCGACACATTCAAAGGCTCTGTTGTTTCTTGCATATAAGGGTTTAGAAAATTTCATTTTAGAGTTTTTCTATTTTACTTGATGAATAAAAATTTTATGAATATATTTAAAAGAATTAATGTGGAGGAATTATGAACCCTTTTGATATGATGAAAAATCTTTCCGGCATGAAAGATCAGCTTGCAAAAATTCAGTCAGAAATGGCGGACGTTACAGCAACAGGCTCTTCTGGCGGCAACATGGTGAATGTTACAATAAACGGCAAGTTTGAAGTTATAAGCGTTAAGCTTGACCCTGTTTGCGTTGACAACCGCGATGTTCCAATGCTGCAGGATTTGATTGTTGCGGCAAGCCACGACGCTAATTCCAAAATGCAGGAAATAATTAAGCAGAAAGCCGGGCCTATGTTGCAAGGCATGAACATACCTGGAATGAATTTATAAAATGAATGCGTTAGATGAAATAACAGAAAGCTTTTCTCGTCTGCCTGGAATTGGCAAAAAAAGCGCGGCACGTATTGCGAACTATTTGCTAAAGTCAGACAGCGTTTTTATGCAGCGGTTTTCCACACAGATTGCGACTCTTCAACAGAAAATAAAACCTTGCTCAATTTGCGGCGCTTGGACAGAAAATGACCCTTGCCCAATTTGCAGCGATCTTGCGCGCGACAAAAGTGTAATCTGCGTTGTAGAGCAGCCACAAGATGTTTCAACAATAGACAGCTCTCACGAATACCACGGGCTTTTCCATGTGCTAGGCGGCGTGATTTCTCCGCTGGAAGGTGTTGGGCCAGACCAGCTTAGAATTGCAAAACTTGTAGAAAGAATAAAAGAAGGAAATGTCAAGGAAGTAATTTTAGCAACAAACCCAACTGTAGAAGGCGACACAACTGCCTTGTACATTCAGCATGTTCTTCAAGATTTAAACTGCACTGTTACTCGCCTAGCAAGCGGACTTCCTGTAGGCGGAGATTTGGAGTACGCAGACAAGCTTACTCTTGCAAGAAGTTTCCGCGGCCGTATAAAAATCTAGGTTATTTTTTTGCTCCTAGAAGATAATAGTTTGTGTGCATGCCAAAGTTTTTGATTGGAATAGGCGCCCTTTGAGCAAATACAAATTTATCTTTAACTTGATTATAGAATTCCTTTGAAACTTGAATTTTTCCAGGAATGCTTGTAGCTTCAATTTGTGCAGCAAAATTTACAGTTGAGCCCCACAAGTCATACACAAATTTCTTTTTTCCTATAACACCTGCTGCCACCGGCCCTGAGTGAATTCCCATTCTTACTTCAAAATTAGAATGATGCTCTTTGTTAAATTGTAAAACAAGTGATTGTGCTCTTAATGCAAAGTTGGCCATGTTTTCAAAACGCTTCTCATCATCATAAGGAATGCCTGTTGCCGCCATGTAAGAGTCCCCAGATGTTTTAATTTTTTCAACATGATACTCGTCAACTATTCCATCAAACATAGAAAAAAAACTGTTAAGAATTGTAACTATGGCTTTAGCTTCAAGATGAGTTGAGTATTTTGTAAAATCAACAATGTCAAGAAAAAACACAACCGCTGAATTGTATGAGTCCGCAATTATTTCTGTGTTATCATCAGATTTTAATTTGTTCACAATATGTGTTGGAAGAATATTGTTAAGGAGCTTCTGTGCTCTGTCGTATTGAACTTCAGTTTCTTTTTCTGCTTTTGAAACAGTAACTGTAAAAACATATTCAATTATTACAATAACAATAAGTGTAAGCGCAATATTTGAAGTCTTTATAATTTTTACACCAAGAGCAGTTAAGCTGTAAACCGGTGTTAAATCTGCCATGCCAATTTCTATTGCTAAAAAACTAGCTGCGCATAAAATTGAAAAAAACAACGACCAGCCAATATGTTTACCAAGCTCAAGGCACGCAATAAGCGCAATTAAAATAATGTAGTAATGAAAGGAGCTTTGAACTCCAAGAAAATAGTCAGCAAAAACCTGATGCACAATTACTTCAATAGCGGAAATAATATACTGTGGCAAATAAGAAGGTTGCTTTTTAAAAGTGAAAAACAAAATTCCAAAGAGTAAGACGCTGAAGATGTTGAAGTAGAACATTGGTTTGACTTGAAGAAAATAAAATAGCACAAGAAAGCATATATGTGATAAAAAAGCAAATAGCGTTACAACAAATCCTACAAGTTCAATTCTTGTGCTTGTTTCATTTTTTATATCATTATGAAGTCTTGAAAAAACATTACTCATTTTATTTCTCTATTGATATTTAAATTTTAAAGGAGTCTTTAATATACATTGTAATTTCCACTCAATGCAAGAAGTGCAAAGAAGTAAAGCAAATTGTCATAGTAACGACGTTTGCCAGTTCTAAGTGGTGTGTTCCAAAATCTTTTAACCGCTTTTTTTGCAGCCATTTCTTGCTTATTAGAAATTTGTGCTTTTTGTCGTTCTAGCGCAAGAGATGCTTCTGCAATTGTAGCGCAAAGTCCTATAGGATGGCGCGCTTTTTTAGCAAGTGGAGTGCCGTCAATTTTATAGTCCATGAAGTCTTCAACTTTTTTGCCGTCAAAGAAAAGTATTATCTTGGATGCAATTGCTGATAAATCTGGAACATCGCCAAACCACAATGAGTTCAAGCCAATGTTAGCCGCAACCCTGTAACTGTCGCTAAAAAAAGAGCCGTGATTTTTTAATGGTAATGGAGCACCGTTGTTTTCTGCATATTCAGGAGCAAGGCCTGTTGTTTTATTGCATGAAGAAACAATGTAAGCCCTGCTAGCTCCAGCCGCCTTTGTCCAGAAGTCAGAGTCCTTTTCATCTGTCCACATTGCGAACAAGTCGTAAAAGTGTGGCAAGTGGTATGAAGGGTCGCTAAAAGGACAGCCGCAAACAAATTTAATTAAATAATTATCTTTGTTCCACATAGGATTTTTACCATGAATTGCTGTGTGCAAAATAGCTTTTGCTTCTTTTTCATAGTTGAAAATTCCTTTACCATTGCCCCATCTGTGAAAAGCAAAGAAGAGGCTCATTGCAAAATATTCTTCGCCGTCTGGAGCCGCCCCGTTAGAATTCTTTTTTCCATCAAGTGAATTTGACCAGCAGAAATATCCTTTTGAATCTCCTTCAGAAAGGTACATGTATGTTTTTGCCCATTTCCAAAGCCTGTCGAAAATTTCTTTTTTATCCATTTGAACAGCAATCATCATTCCATAGCTCATGCCTTCTGTTCTTACGTCATTGTTGCCAGTGTCTGTTATGTAACCCATGTCGTCTCCAACTTCAAAATAGAGACGCTCGTTTTTTTTGCCTTCAAAAATTGTTTTGTAGCAGTCACTTACTTTCTTGTCAATTTGCTTTTGTGAATAACCAAAGTCGCTTAACAGATTCATTCTTTCCTCCGAAAATCTCAGAATGTATTTAATGCTATAACGTCGTATTTAAAATTAGTTAGATTTTGACGACCATTCAATTGCAAGCTGTCTAAGTTCTTGAGATGTATTGCAGTGCAACTTAATTTTAATATGCTCCTTGTGTGTGTCTACAGTCTTTGTGCTTAAATTTAATTTTGCCGCAATTTCTACAGTGCCAAGTCCTTTGCCAATTAAAGTGAATATTTGAAGCTGCCTGTTTGTTAATGAAGAAATTTCATCTTTGCCAGAAGCAACATTCTCTCCAGATAAATCTATATTGCTTTCTTCTTCACGTGCACGCTCTTTATCACTTAGCCAAATCTTTCCAGAAAGAACAGTTTTTATGGCATCTATAACTTGGTTTCCTGCCTCTTCTTTCATTATGTAGCCTTTTGCGCCTGCTTTTAGTGCGCGTTCTGCATAGTATCTTTCATCATGCATGCTTAATACTAAAATTATTAGGTTGGGATTTGTAGTGTGCATTTGCTTAATTACATCAAGGCCGTCTTCGTCGCCAAGATTTAAATCTACTATTGCAAGCTCCGGTTTTTGCTTTTCAAGAATATCCATTGCTTCTGCACTGTTTTTTGCTTCACCAACTACAACATATATTTTTTGTATGTTTATAAGCTGAGCAAGCCCTTTACTAAATATTGGATGATCTTCTATTATCATTACTTTTGTTTCTTGCATAAATTTATCATATCATAATTTATTTTATTTGCAACTAGTAATTTTTCTATTATATGCAAAATTATTTTCTAATAACAAGAGAACCTGATAAATTTTCTACTTCAGTGTCATCAATTGTTGCTGTTATAGTAAAAGTCTTTGCTTCAGTTACAACAGGAATCTTAATTTCTGCATATGCTGATGTTTGGCTGGTGGCTGTTATAGCACAATACTTTTCATTGCAAATAAGAAATATTTTTTCAGAGTAAACATCTAGGTTTTTCCCCGTAATGAAAATATTTTTTGTTTCCCCACAATACTCCGTGGTTGTATATTCGTTCTGTATTCTTGTTATTTCTGCTTTTCCATATACACGAATTGAAGTGTTTACAGTTGAGCCATTACTTGCAGTGGCTTTTATTGTATAAGCATTCTCATCTTTTGGAATAGTAATTTCACATTTCATTGTGTAGTTTGAAACAAGAGTCGCTGTGTAAGAAGTTCCTGTTTTACTCACTTCAAGTTTAACATATTCACACAGGTCAAGAGATGTCCCTTGAATTGTGATAGTTTCTGTTCCTCCAACATTATAAGGAAATTTATCTTGAGGTATGATTATATTTGTAATCTCAGGTGTAGGAAGAATTGTAAAAGTGCTAGTTGCAATAATCTCGTCATTGTACACAACGTTTAATGTGTAAGTGTTTTCTTTTTTTGGTATTGAAATTGAACCGCTTGCATTTGAATCATCTGCTACAGACAAAGAAACAGGAGCAATGTTTTCTCCTTCTATTTGCAACGCAAAAACTTTTCCGTTTGTCATTAGCAAGTTATGCCCTTTGACTGCAACGTTAATTTTTTGGTTTTTTACTTCTACATCAAATCTTGTTTTGTCAAGAGTTACTTCTGTTACATGAAGTGTGCCTGCTGCATTTGCTTTGCAAGAAACTTCTGCGCTTATGTTTCCAGCAGCATCTTCTGCTTGAATTGAAATTATGTATTCTGAATTATCTCCCTCGCATGAAAAGCTAAATGAATTGTCCGTGCCTAGTAGCTCTTTTGTTTTAGTAATTCCGTTGGTGGTGTAACTTATTGTTTGTTTTACAACGTCAGAGGAAATTGAGTTTTTCCAGAAAGCCTCCATTGTTTTTAGTTTTGAATTGTAAGACACGTCTAAGTTTGAAATTGTCTTAGGAGAAGTCTTGTCGATATTTGAAATTATAATTGTTGCAACCTCTTTTCTGCCGTCGCTGTCTTTTACATAGGCTGTGTATGTTCCATTTGTTGAAATAAGAAAAGTGTATTTGTCTTCTTTTTTTGTAATTGAAGTGCCATTTCCATCGTTAAAATATTTTGCGCTTCTTTCATCTTTAGCATATTTTACATTTACAATAGAGGCCGCTGTTGTTTCAGTAACAAGTGTGGCTGTTATTGTATTTTTTGTTTGCAAAGTTGTGCTTGGAGTTATTGAAATATTTAGATGACCGTTTGTTGCAGAGCCGCTGTTCCCGTGAATTACAAACGCTTCGCTTTTATTTACAGAGCTGTCAATTGCATAAAATGTAAAAGTGTATATTGTGTTTTCCTCAAGGTTTGTCCATAAATAGCTTTCTGTATTTGGAGAAACAAGAACAGAAGATTTTGGCATAGAATAAAGAGTTATTATTTCTGGAACAGTTTCGTTTTCTTTTGTTCCAATAATTATTACTCCATATAAATCTTTGTCAGCTGGATCTGTCCAGTTTAATAGAACTGCTCCATTATATGATTTTATAGTTGCATTAGAAATTGGCTCTGGCGCAGTTTTGTCTTTATAAAGTGTTGCTAAAATTTGCCAAGAAGAGCCATCCCAAATGTATGAAGTGAATTCGTTCATATTGTAATATGCCCAATTCAGCTCTGGATTATCTGGAACGTCTAACAAAGCTCCTTGCCATTTTATTCCAACTCCATCCTTCCCATCTGCGCCGTCTTTGCCGTTTTTTCCATCAACACCGTTTGTGCCGTCAGCACCGTCCTTCCCATCTGCGCCGTCTTTGCCGTTTTTTCCATCAACACCGTTTGTGCCGTCAGCACCGTCCTTCCCATCTGCGCCGTCTTTGCCATTTTTTCCATCAACACCGTTTGTGCCGTCAGCTCCGGTTTTTCCATCAACACCGTTTACACCGTTTGCTCCATCCTTTCCATCAACACCGTTTGTGCCGTCAGCTCCATCCTTTCCATCAACACCGTTTTTTCCATCAACACCATTTGTTCCTGTGTTTTCGTCTGTTGTAATTGTACTTGTTGTTCCGTCTTTTGCAAAAACCTGCCATTTAGTTCCGTCATAAACATAAGAGCATCTATTTGCTTCATTATAATAAGCCCAGTTTTTTATAGGATTGCAAAGTGCTTTGTCTTCTGAAGAAGAAAAACTTCCTTTCCAAAAAAATTCATTTATGGAATTATCAAGATCATCAGAAGAAATTTCATATTCTCCAAGATTCTTTTTTTCCTTAACATGAATATTTGTTGTTGTGAATGGAATTGTATTTACTCCTTTCATAATAATAATTGAGTAATTTGCACCAGCAGGAATTTCTGAAATATAAAAGCTACCGTCGTCTGAAGTTGCGCAAATTAAATCTGTACCAGCAATTGAAACTATAAATCCATAGTTGTCTTTTGTGTTTTTATCAATGCAAATTTTTCCATAAGCCGAGCCAGTTCCTGTAAATGAAATATCTTCAACAACTTCTGTTGCAGAGTCCGCTGTTAGAAAAATATTTTTACTTTTTTCAACAGAATCATTTGAAGATGCTGAAATAATATAATTGCCCAATGGTATATTTGAAAATTCATAACAGCCATTTGCTTCTGTAGTGCAACTTTTTGAAACACTAGAATTTTCTCTATTTGTTATTGTAACAGTTATTCCATCATTCACATTTAAGTCTGACTCTTTGTAAAAAACTTTTCCAGATACAGCGCAACATTCCGCTGAACAATTAACATTTAGCTGGCACCCATTAGTTGTAAAAAGTAAAATTAGAATAGAAGTGATGTTTAATAGTAATAATAATTTTTTCATAAAAGCCTCCTTTTCTATAAAAAAATGTCTTACATATATATTCACTTTTGAATTTCAAAAAATGCAAAAAATTTCAACTTTTTAATTAAGGTTCTTTAATAATAAGTTCGGTATGGAATATTTTGCTAAAATAAGTCATAATTACATTATGGATGAGGAAAAAGATACTTTTAACAAAGAGCTTCTTGAAGCAATAAAAGACAGAATCAATTTTTTTGATACAAACGTTCTGGTCAATACACAAGAGAACTATCGTTTGCATCATTCATGTGTAAAAAATATTTTTGATGTTCTAACAAATAAGTCTCTTGTTAACCCTGATCCTTATAAAAATGAGAAAAAAATATCTGATATTGTTTCACCGGAAAATACTGAATTTTCTGACAATGAACGTCCTGTAATTTTAGGAACTCGTTTTAGCGACTATGAAAGCATGCTGGATTTTATTTGCAACTATTTTAAGTTTTCAGTTGAGCATATTACTCTTGAGCAAATAAGAAAGCTTAATGACTTAAACAGCACATTTGCTTGGAACAATTTATCACTAAATTCTCAAAAGCCAAACACTCGCGCTTTAGCAACAGTTTTAGTTTCAGCAAGAAATGGAGCCGACCCCCTGACATTAAGTTTAATAAACGACAGCATCTCTAAATCAGCAAAAGCACTTCAGGAAATTACATCTGATTTTAAAGCATTGTCAGAATTTCAACGTGAAGTTTACAAGGGCAACGTAAGAACTGCTGTTTTTGACAATTCTCAATTCAATAAAGAAAAGGCATATAGGTCCCCTGCTGATATGCAGCTAGAAATTAAAAAGCTTTTTCCTGTTGTAATGGACAAAAAGCCTTATTACAGCGATTTGATTGGTGAAATTGTTCTAGAAGAACTTGGAAAAGACAAAGAACAACGCCGTGAAAAACTTCTTTCAAATTTAAGAGTTGTAAAAAAAGTAGCCACAAAAAAAGAAGTTGTTGTAGACACGCATGAAATGATAATGGATTGCGTAAGAGTTATTGGCACAATGTCAGATCAGTACAATTTAATTCTAGACAAAATTTGTGCTAACCATGAGCTTCTTGAGTCTGAAAATAATTCTTTTTCTGATAAACTTATAAAGTTCATTAGAAAAACCTTTGGGCTTAAAGATCCCCCTTTAGATTATGAAGTTCTTATTACAGACAAAGCAACGGAAACTACAAGACGACTAAGAATAAGCTATGACCAATTTGTTGCAGACCTTTCTAAGCGTGTAAAATATTATGCGTCTTTTTCAATTAAGCGTACTCCTGGTTATAATAAAATTGCCACTATGACAGAAGACAAAATAATTGATTTTATAAATACTCAAATGGCAGAAATACATGAGCTAGAAAATAAATTAGATGCTCTTGATAGATTTTTTAAAGATGCCTGTTCAACAGAAGATCATTATAAAGTAAAAGGAATAAAAATGGAGCTTACAACTCTAAAAAATATTCAAGTAAAAGCTAATCAAAGAAGGGCAGAGTATTTGGCTTATGTAGAAGAAAAAGAGCAAATGAAAAAATTAGGAATTACAGAATGATGAAGAAAACATTACTTTCAATTTTGTTAGCGGTCACTTTTTTTTCTGCTGTAAAAGCAGAATCGCCTTTTGATTTCTTATATGATAATAAGGAACAGGAAACAGCTCCTTCTTCAGAAGATCAACGAATGATAACAGTTGTTGACGCTACACACGAATATGACTTAAATCCGCACACAGCTTGCTACAGTACAGAGGCACAAGTGCTTTGCGGTTTATATGAAGGTCTTTTTTCTTACAATCCTTCAACTCTTGAGCCTGTACCGGCAATTGCAAAATCTTATAAAGTTTCGCGTAATAAATTAAAGTGGACTTTTTATCTTAATGAAAATTACACATTCAGCAACGGAGATAAAATAACAGCGCAGACAATTCGTGACTCTTGGATAAAACTTCTTGCTACCCCTGACGCACCATTTGCTTCTCTTGTAGATTGTATTTCTGGAGCAGAGGATTTTCGTTTAGGAAAGTGTTCTGCCGATGATGTTAAAATAGAAGCACGTGAAGACCTTGTTCTTGTTGTTGAGTTGAACAAGCCTGCTGAGCATTTAGCCCGTATTCTTTGCCACCATGCTTTTGCGGCGGTAAGTGAAAAAGAAAATGTGTACAGCGGAGCTTTTGTGTTGCAATCTTATAAAGACGGCAAACTTGTAATGCTAAAAAATGAAAAATACCATGATGCGCAATATGTTTTAATTCCTGGAATTACTTTTATTCAAAGCGATGATTTAAAAGAAAACACTCATCTTTTTAACACAGGAGATGCTGACTGGGTAACAGGTGGTATTGATACAGCTGGTGTTCTTAATCAGAATGCTGTTCATATTTCCGCAGAGTTTGGCACACAGTATCTTTTCTTTAAAGATAAGAACGAGCCGTGGAATGATTCTGCTGTCCGCATGGCTTTGCTTGAAGCAATTCCGTGGTCAGAACTTAGAAAAAATTATTTTGTTCCAGCCACAACATTTGTTTATCCATTAAACGGCTATCCTTCTGTAACAGGTCTTTCTGACTATGACAAAGAAGATGCTGTTGAAATGATGAATGAGGCTCGCAATAAATTAGGAATTCCGCTAGATAAAAAACTTTCGCTTGTTTTTGCAATTACAGATGTTGAATATTTGAAAAATCAATATGAACTACTAAAAGCAGCTTGGGCTCCTCTTGGCGTTGAGCTTACAGTCCAGACTACACCAGCAGAACGTTACAATACTTCAATTGCAAGTTGGAATGCTGACTTGTTTTCTTACACTTGGATTGGAGACTTTGCAGATCCGCTTGCTTTTCTTGAGCTTTTTAGAGGCGGCTCTTCTTTGAATGTTTCATCTTATAACAATGAAAAATATAATAAGCTTTTGGATGACGCGGCAAATGCAAATGATTATGTGTCGCACAATAAATTGCTTTCACAAGCGGAGCAATGCTTGCTTGACGATGGAGTTGTAATTCCAATTTCTCACCCAGTTAGCCTTCATGTTATAGATTTAGATTGCATAGGCGGCTGGACAACAAATGCTCTTGATATTCATCCTTTGCGTTATCTCTATGTAAAGCATTCTGAAGCAACAGTGCCTAACCTTGTGTATCTTTCTAAGTAAGCTTTTACAGCTGAAAAGAAAGCCTTAATGCAATAGACATCATCATTGAGTCCATTCCATATCCGCTTACCAAAGAGCCAAGTGGCAAATAAAAACGGTATTCTGCGCCTACATGCCAGTTTTCTCCTAGCAAATGTGTGTAAGATATTACTGCTTCTGGGTACAAATAACGGACACTGCTCCAAAGCCAATTGTTTATAGCGTTAACGTCGCTTGATGCTGTTCCGCTTGTGCCTGTGTCTGCACTAGAAACGCCGTTTGAAAGAATTCCATATCTTGGTAAAAATCCAAGTCCCATTCCAAATTCAAAAGAGTTTTTTTCTGTTCCCAAAGAAACTATGAACGGAATATCAATCATACAGGAAAGAACAGTAGCAGTTCTAAATTCCACTTCTGCAGGATATGCGTAAGAGTTGTCTTCATTCCAAGTGTAGTATTGCAGCCAGCCTGTAAGTTTTGGTTGAATTATAAAGAAGCTTCCTATTTTTATAGAATAGCCAAGTCCTAATGAATAAATAATTGGAGAAGGCGCACTTACAGAAACATCGCCTGTAGAAAGCATATATGTAAGACCGTTTGTAAAAATTAAACTGTTTTTTGAAACTAGCGGGCTAAAATATTTATTTAAGAAATTTGTAAAAGATTGACCTGTTGCAAGAGAAGATTTTGTATTTTTTTCTTCATCATCTGCTTTTGCTGTTTCAGTTGTGTTTTCTTCCTTTGTTGTAGTTGTTGTTGCTGCAAAAATATTTTGAGGTGTAAAAAAGCAGACTGCAATAAAAAAACAGACCAGAAGAGCAGTGCGATAATATTTGAAAATAAAAATATTTCTTTTCATAGAATTATTATACAACACTAATTTTGTTTTGACAGCACCTTGTCCAAATCTATTTTAATAAATCCTGAACGAATGGTTTTATAAAAATTATTTTCTTCCCATGAAGCGTAAAGATAATTACCTGCAATTGAAAATTCTCCATACGAAAATCCAACAGGAAGCTTAGGAAGCCTAAAGGCTGTTCTTGTGAAAGTAGTAGTATTTTCTAAGTAAGTTGTACCGTCTTCAAACAAAGCTGCAATATAGCCTGACCGTTTTGCAATTTGAGCATTTGCATTTAACGGAGTAATGCTTTCAGTTCCTTCATTGTAATAACTTATTGGAGATGTTCCAGAATTGTCTCTGTAAGTTATGTAAAAAGAAAAGTCCTTTGGAATTGAAGTTAGCAAATCTTTTAATTCAACAGGTGCTTCTTCAAATAAAAGCGGCGTGTTTAGTTTTCTGTAGCCGTCTTCTGTGAGCGATGAAAAAACAAAAACATCTTTGTTCAATGCAGGAGAAAGCTCTGTTAACGGCGCAAGAGGTTCCCATGAAAAATAAGAAAATTCCACCTTGTCTTCTTTTATTTTTTTTGCGGAACAAGCCCATGTTTTGCCGTTCCAAAAGTAACCGGTTATTTGGTCATTGTCAGAAAGCTTAAGATTGCTGTATGAAACAAGTGGGTAGCTAATTTTTGACTGAGGGTTAAATTCTACAAGAAAAGGTCTTGAAAGTGAAACGCTGGAATTTTTTTCAACAGAATAATTTTCTAATAAAGAATTTGATCCAGATAAAATGCCTTCGTTGAAAAAAGTGCTTCTGAATAAATAAAAAACTGGAGTGCCGTTGCTGAATACTAGAGAGTCAGCAGTGTCTGAAGGAAATATTGAAGCGTCAGAAAAAAGTGTTGCAGTGTCAGAAGAAATTGCTAAAATGCCAAGTCTGTTAACTACAGCAAAAGCGTTATATTCGTAAGAATTTGAAGAGTCTGGAACAGAAGCCATGCTAGAAATCCTAATTGATTCAGTCCATGGTTTTTCTAAAGCTTTGGGTGCGTTTTGCGGAAGGTCAATTTCTTTAAACGAATTTTCTGTAAAGTAATACCAAGTGTGATTTTCTTTTGTGGAGTCTAATTCCTTTATATCATCAAATGCAGATTTCTTGCTGCATGAAGTTACTAAAAAAATACTTGCTAAAATAAAAATTAAAGTACGTCTTAGCAGTTTTATTTTCATCATGAAATCAATATACAACTAAATATTTTTTTTTACTAGATAAAAATTTATTTGTTTTGAGCTTGTATTTCTTTTTGACAAAGCTGGTCGCAAATTTCATTGTATTTTACACCTGCGTGACCTTTAACCCATTGCCATTCAATTTCAAGCGGAGTGTAAAGCTCGTCAAGTCTAATCCACAAATCTTTATTTAAGACTGGCTTTTTGTTGCTTGTCTTCCAGCCGTTCTTTTTCCAGTTTTTTATCCATGAAGTAATACCGTTTTTTACATACTGACTGTCGCTGTACATTTTTATTTTTCTATTTTGCCACAAAGGATTTTTTGCAACTTCAGAAAGCGCTTGTATTGCGGCCGTTAGTTCCATCTTGTTGTTTGTTGTAAGATGGTCACCGCCACTAAAAGTTTTTTCATTTTCACCATCTATAATTACACAGCCCCAGCCGCCTGGCCCTGGGTTTCCGCTGCATCCACCGTCTGTGTAAACTACAAGTTCGTTTGAATTATTAAAAGTTGTTTTTGTGTTAATCATAAAATTTCCTATGCCATAATACTTGATTTTCTTATTTCAAACAATCGTTTGTATTAAATTTAAAAAAGACATTAGATCTTTACTGCTAAATACTGTCGCAAAATTTATTGTGTTAAACAAAATGTTTGAAATCTCAATTGGTTTTTCTGAAAATGTAGAGCAATTTGATTTTACAAGTGGAGCAATTTATGGACCAGTGTTTATGAACAAATTTAATATTGGAGTGGGGCTAACTAACCACTGCCTTTCTTATTCAACAAATTTTCTGAAGAATGATTTTTTTGTAATCATTTCGCGCTGGAATGACTTCAACACAAAGATATTCTTAAAGATTGAACTATGAATTGTATAAATAAATTGCTTAACTTTATGTTTTATTTTTTGTTTGTAATAAAATACATTGTCATCATACCTTTGCCTTTGACAATTTGAGGTTCTCTTTCTTCTGCATTGAAAAGTTCTTTTGCCACAGAGTATGTTTCTTTTGTAATATTTATTTTCATTGCTTCTGACAAATGCTCCATGCGTGAAGCTGTGTTTACAGAGTCACCGAACACATCGTAAATATATTTTTGCTTTCCAACAATGCCAGCTATTACATTTCCTGTGTTTACACCTATTCTTGTCTTCCATTGTATTTTGTGTGTAGAGTTTCTTTTGTTCAAATAATCAATAATATCTAAACATGAGCATAAAATATTATTAACATTGTCTTTGTTACTTTCTGGAAGCCCACACACTGCCATGTAGCCGTCGCCAATTGTTTTTATTCTAGTGCAATTGTTGTTGTTTACTATCCTGTCAAAGTTTGAAAATATGTCGTTAAGCTCTTCTATTACCTCTGAAGGTGGAAGTGTTTTAGAAATCTCTGTAAAGTCAACCATGTCTGTAAGCATTATTGTTACGTTGCTAAAAGATTCAGGAGTAGAGCTGCCTTTTTCTTTTAGCTCCTTTATTACTTTTGGTGGAAGAATATTTAAAAGAAGCTCTTCTGATTTTTTATTGGCAGCTTCCATTGATTTTTTTGCTTTAAACTCTCTTATAATTAAATTCCAGTGTGTGAATGAAAGTGATATTATTATAATCATATAGATAATGAAATTTGCATATTCCTGCCATAGAATAGAATAAGATTTATTAACCAAAAAAATATATGTAAGCTGAACTACAGTTGTGACAAGATAGAAAAATGGATTTACATCAAAAACCGTTATTATAACTAATGTTATAATCATCCAAACAACAACTCCTGTTGAAGAGAAATTTGATATTGAAAGATTCATTAGCCCAATAATTTGAAAACAAATGAAGGTAAAATATTGTGCACATTTCATTACATGAATGCTGGACAGTTTCTTTTTGCAAATAAAAATCCACACAAAAGAAATTGCACTGCACAATACAAAAAGTCCATAATAAGAAAAAGCCCTTACAAAATGAGGATAGTTGTTTTTGTAAATATCTGTAAAAAAAGTAAGAGCTAGTCCAAGCAGTCCAAACGCAAAAGTGAATGGCAGAAAATATAAAATATGTCTGCTGTTTTTTTCACAACTAATCTCTGCACATTCCTTTGGCATTAAGAAAATATTTTTGTATTGTTGTCTTACTTTTTGTATGACATTATTGCTCATATTGAATGGTCCCAACTGTCTCCAAGTTAGAATTTTTTAGTAAATCACAAGGCATAACAAATGTTGACTGGAAATCAATTAACCAATCTTTTAATGTTAAATTATTATTTTTTGTATTTAATATTGGAACTAATTTTTCTATAAGTCTTAGCAGCATGTTAGTTGCTTTTGAAGTGTCTAGAACAGGGGCTTGTGTATTTTTGCAAATTTCAGAGTTGCAAAATGAATTGTCTTTTAATCTTAAAATAGAAAGTCCTGCAGAAAAAATTTCTTCAGAATCTAGAGTTAATTGTTTATTTTCAAAAAGGTCATTATCTGTAAATGAAGCATTGCTGTCGGTTTTAGGTGCAAGAGTTAGTTCATTGATATTTCTTTCAATAAGCCATTCTAATAATGTTTGACCAGCTTTTGTTGTAGAGGGACATTTTATAAGAAAATCAGTGTTTCCTGTTTCTGCTGCAGCTTTTTCATAGCAAAGAAAAGCTAATTGTGAACAGAAGCAAGCGCTTTCTTTTCCTTGAAAATTTGAGATTTTTGAATCAATATATTTTATAAGAGGGTAGGAAAGAAGCTCAAGAAAAACCAAAACTGTATTTCTTAATTTTGAATCTTCCATTCCGTGCATACGAAATAAACAAAATAAGGCCGCAATTGTAGCTTGTGCGTATGCGTAAGGTTCGTTTTCTTTTGAATTTTTTGAGACTGGCGGTAAATATTTTAAAACAATACTTCCGTCTGCATTGTTTTTTACTCTTTGAACATCAATTTTGTAGCCTTCTATTGAAATAGGGCTTCTTTCCCTAACATTTGGCATTGTTGATTCTACACATGTGTTTTGTTCTTTATATGCTAACGCTGCATGGGTGCAATTTGAATTCTCTGAAAAAATAATCAGTTTATCTACAAGAACTCCAAAGTTTTCTTTAAGATTGTCCATTACAGGTGTAATAAATTCCGGCTCTGTTAATGTACTGTACAGCAGCAAGTCGCCAGGTAAAACATCTGCAGGTGTAATTGTTTCATTTTCCATGTTTGTATAATACAACGAAAGGCAAGAATCAACAACAAGTATTTTACTAGATTTTGTTATTATGAAGATTAAAAGCGGCGGTTTTGTAATTTAATTTGCTTAAAAAAAATCCCCTGCGGCAAAGGAATTATGAAGTGCACTTCATTACTTCTTACACCACAGGGGATTTTATTTTACTTAGAACAAATCTTAGTTAGATGCGTTCAAGCGGCTTTCAAGGTCGTCCAAGCAAGCTGTAAGCTCTTTTGGAAGATGCTTTCCGAACTTTGGATAATGGTTTTCACGAATATCCTTTACTTCTTTGAGCCAGCCTTCCTTGTCTACTGTAAGAAGCTCTTTCATAGCGCTTGGTGTTACATCAAGGCCTGTTGTGTCGATTGCACCTTCTTTTGGCATGAAGCCGATTGGTGTGTCAACATAGTTGTCCTTGTTGTCGCAGCGGTCGAAAATCCATGCGAGTACACGGCTGTTGTCGCCGTATCCTGGCCACATGAAGTTTCCGTCTGAGTCCTTTCTGAACCAGTTAACGTAGAATATTTTTGGAAGATTGTCTTTGTCTTTTGCTTTCTTGCCAACTGAAATCCAGTGTGCAAAATAGTCGCCCATGTTGTATCCGCAGAATGGAAGAATTGCGAATGGGTCGCGTCTGATTTTTCCAACCTGTGAAGCGTCGATTGTAGAAGCTGCAGTGATTTCTGAGCCTACGATTGAGCCAAGGAATACACCGTGGTTCCAGTTGCGTGCTTCGTGTACTAGCGGAATTGTTGAAGGGCGTCTGCCGCCGAACAAAATTGCTGAAATTGGTACACCTTCTGGATCTTCCCAGTTAGATGCAATGCAAGGGCACTGTTCTGCAGGCGCTGTGAAGCGTGCGTTAGGGTGAGCAATGCACTGTGATTTATCTTTAGGGTTCTTGTCATTCTCTGGACATGGGCGTTTTTCTCCGTGCCAGTCAATGATTTCTTTTCCTTCTGGTTTATATCCAATTCCTTCCCACCAAACGTCTTTGTCTTCTGTAAGACCGCAGTTTGTGAAGATTGTGTTCTTTGATGCAGCAATAAGAGCGTTCTTGTTTGACTGATCAGAAGTTCCTGGCGCAACTCCAAAGAATCCTGCTTCTGGGTTGATTGCGTGCAAGCGTCCGTCTTTGCCATATTTCATCCATGCAATGTCGTCGCCTACTGTTTCTACCTTCCAGCCAGGAATTGTAGGAATTAACATAGCGAGGTTTGTTTTTCCGCAAGCACTTGGGAAAGCGCCTGTTACATATTTTACTTCGCCCTGTGGGTTTGTGAGCTTTAAGATGAGCATGTGTTCTGCAAGCCAGCCTTCTTCACGTGCAAGAACTGTAGCTATGCGGAGTGCAAAGCATTTCTTTCCAAGAAGAGCGTTTCCACCGTATCCTGAGCCGTAAGACCAAATAAGGTGTTCTTCTGGGAACTGTGAAATGTACTTGTGCTCAATATCTGCGCAAGGCCAAACGCCGTTGTCTTTTTCGCCATTGTTGAGTGGCTTTCCAACTGAATGGAGGCATGGAACGAAGTCGCCCTTCTTTCCAAGGATGTCCCATACTTTTGTTCCAGCACGGGTCATAATGTCCATGTTAAGAACAACATATTCTGAATCTGTAATTTCAACACCGTTCTTTGAAATAGGTGAGCCAAGAGGTCCCATGCAAAATGCTAGAACGTACATTGTGCGTCCGTGCATACAGCCCTTGTACAAGCCTTTCATTGTTGCTTTTAATTCTTTTGGAGCAATCCAGTGGTTTGTAGGACCTGCATCTTCTTCTTTTTTAGAAGAGATGAATGTGCGTGATTCAACACGTGCTACATCTGAAGGAAGTGAGCGGAACAGGAAACTGTTAGGCTTTTTAGCAAGTGGTGTTGCAAGACCGGCGTCAACGCATTTTTTCATTAAGCGGTCATATTCTTCGGTAGAACCATCACAAACGTAAACGCTGTCTGGTTCACACATCTTAACGCACTCTTCGACCCAAGCTTTGATTTTTGGGTGTTTAATGTCATCGATAGTCATTTGAAACTCCTATAACAACTGTTATGAATAAGAAACGGGGCAACTCTTTACAACAGAAGCTGCTTCTTTATCTTGCAAACATTGCAAACCGTTCCTTTTCTTAGAAAAATATACTGAATTTAAACATTATATTCAACATAAAAGGCTCTAAAAAAATGTTATTATGACATAATTCTAAGTTTTGTCATCTTCTAGCAGAATCGCTTGGCAGCTTGAACTTTGCAATAATCGCGTGGTAGGCAAAGAACAACGGAATTGTCGCAGCGCACCATGCAATTGGCTCAGCGGCGCAAATCCCCTTGAATCCAATAACAGCAGGCAATGTGTATGCTGTGACTGTCCGCGCAAGAAGCTCAAAAACTCCGCCCATTAAAGGCCAGAATCCTCGTCCAATGCTTTGCAGAACATTTCTGTAAATAAATAGAACAAAAAGAATTGGGAAGAACAAAGTGCAAAGATGCAGGTATTCTCGCGCACAGTCAAGAACTTCCTCTTGTCTGCCGCTTAAAAAAAGCCCTGTAAGCTGGTCGCTAAAAATCCACGCAATAAGGCCCGCAATTACAGCGAATGTTATTGTTACAATAGCCGCCTTTCTTACGCCTTCCTTGATTCTGTCTATTCTGCCCGCCCCAAGGTTTTGCCCTCCGTAGTTTGCAATTGTTACGCCAAAAACGCCCGCCGCAGAAGTCACAAGCTGCTCTACCTTTTGAGCCGCAGTGAATGCCGCAATTTTTACAGGGCCAAATTTATTTAGAGCGCCTTGTAGAATTACAACACCAATAGCCGTAATGCTGAACTGGAAGCCCATGTTTAGCCCAATCTTCAAATGCTTTACCGCAAATTTTGTGTCCCATTTAAAATCAGATTTGCTTACATGAAGAACAGGGTACCGTGCTATTATTGTAATAAACGCGCCTGTTCCTGCCAAAAACTGAGCTATTACAGTTGCAATGGCCGCTCCTGCAACTCCCCATTTGCATTTTAAAATAAAAAATATATCAAGAAAAATGTTTAATATGGAAGAAAATATTAAAAAGTAAAGCGGTGTCTTGCTGTCTCCAACCGCCTGCAGCACGCAAGCGCAACCGTTGTAAAGAGCAGTTGAAAGAATGCCCGCGAATATTATGATGATGTAGCTAAAAGCATCATTAAGAATTTCTTCAGGTGTGTTTATTGCGTGAAGAAGAGGAAGCGCCAAGGAACAGGCAATAATTGTAAAGATTATTCCAACGCCTATGTTTAGCATTATGTTCATTGCGACGGAACGCTTTAGTCCCGCAACATCATGGGCACCGTAACGTTGTGCTGTGATTACAGAAAATCCACTTGTCATTCCGTATAAAAAACCAAGCACTAGAAAGTTCATAGGACCAGTTGTGCCTACTGCTGCCAGCGCATTTGTTCCCAGAAGACGGCCTACAATTATAGTGTCGCACATATTGTAAAGCTGTTGGAAAAGGCTTCCTAAAAGCAAAGGAAGTGAATAAAAAATAATTAGCTTAAAAGGGTTGCCGGTGGTCATGTCCATTCCGGCTTTAGAGGCGGAT
>JBAXYY010000014.1:0-24763 GCA_041670585.1 Treponema sp.
CGCTTCCACTGTGAATAAAGTTCATCTCTTTTGTTGCTCTTCATGTCTGGTGTGAATATTTTATCAATCTTCCAATATTTTAAAATATCTTCTTTGTCTTTCCAAACACCAACTGCAAGCCCCGCGCAAAAAGCCGCGCCTAATGCTGTTGTCTCTACATTTTGTGGTCTAAAGATTGGCTTGTTTAAAATGTCTGACTGGAACTGCATCATAATGTTGCTGACACTTGCGCCCCCGTCAACCTTTACGCTTTTTACTTGTATGTTAGAGTCTTCAATCATGCAAGTGAATAAATCTTTTACTTGATAGCTTATTGCTTCAATTGTTGCCCTGCAGATATGCGCCTTTGTAACTCCACGGGTTAGTCCAATTAAAATGCCTCTTGCGTAAGGGTCCCAGTAAGGTGAGCCCAAGCCTGTGAACGCAGGAACTAAAACTACACCGTTGCTGTCTGGAACGCTTTCTGCCAAAGTGTCGCATTCCCTTGCTGTGCGAATTATTCCAAGCTGGTCGCGTAACCATTTGATTGTTGCGCCGCCCATGAATACGCTTCCTTCAAGAGCGTACTGAATTTTTCCATTCAAGCCTGAAGCAATTGTTGTAACAAGTTTGTTGTGGGAGTCTATAGGTTTGCTTCCTGTGTTCATAAGCATAAAGCATCCAGTGCCGTAAGTTGTTTTTATTTCACCACGCTTAAAGCAACCTTGCCCAAAAAGTGCCGCCTGCTGGTCGCCAATGCAAGATGCAATTGGTATTTCAAAGCCGCACACTTCTTTGTTTGTAGTTCCGTAAACACAAGACGAGTCTTTTACTTCTGGAATAATGTTTTTTGGAATATCAAAAAGTTTTAATAAGTCGTCGTCCCACTGCAATGTGTGAATGTTAAAAAGCATTGTTCTACTAGCATTAGTGTAGTCTGTAATGTGAACTTTGCCGCCTGTTAATTTCCAAACAAGCCATGTGTCAATTGTGCCCGCCAAGATTTCTCCGTTAAGCACACGTTTTTTTAAGCCCGGAACATTGTCTAAAATCCATTTTATTTTTGTTGCGGAAAAATATGCGTCCGGAATTAAGCCTGTCTTTGACTGAATCATTTCACTTTTGCCAGAAGCAATTAATTGCTCCGCAAGACATGCTGTTCTTCTGCACTGCCAAACAATCGCATGGTAAACTGGCTTTCCTGTTTTCTTGTCCCAAAGCACAACTGTCTCTCTTTGGTTTGTAATTCCAATTGCGGCAATCTGCGAAGGCTCTATTCTTGCAGTTCTTAGCACTTGCTGCATTACAGTCAGCTGACATAAAAATAATTCTTCTGCGTCATGTTCAACCCAGCCTGGCTGGGGAAAAGACTGTGTGAACTCCTGCTGCTCGCAAGCAACTTTTTGCGCGTTAGAATTAAAAATGATAGCACGTGAAGAAGTTGTTCCTTGGTCTAATGCAAGAATGAATTTTTTAGCAGACATTAAAACCTCCGCTTATGAGAATATTTTATGATATGCAAAAAAAAAGAACTTCTAAAAATGTATATTATCTTTAGAAATCCTTTTTATATTTTAAAAAATTATACTTTAAATTTTCCAAGCAAACTCTGCATTGTGTCAATGTTGTCTTTTGTCTTGATTGCCAAATCGCTTACAGATTGAGCGGCAGTATTTATTTCCTGAGCTCCGTTTGTCATTTCATCCATGCTGCCTGATATTGTTGTACTGACCATTGTAACATTGTTCATTTCATGGCTTACAGAGCGAACGTTTTCTTGAAGATTCTTTGACATGTCGCGTACATTTATAGCCTGTGTTTTCATGTCTTCAAGTGCTTGCAAAATTTGTCTTGAACCTGCTTCTTGTTCCGTCATAGCATTGTCAATTTCAGTGATAATTGTATTTGTTGAATCTATGTGAGTTACAATTTCTCCAAAAGATTTTTCTGCATCTGCTGCAGAAGAAACAACTTGCTCAATTGATTCAGAAATTTGCTGAAGTTCATCTCCAATAGATTTAGATTGTGAACTTGAATTTTCAGCAAGCTTTCTAATTTCATCTGCAACTACAGAGAAACCTTTTCCTGCTTCTCCTGCATGTGCTGCTTCAATTGCAGCGTTCATTGCGAGCAAGTTAGTCTGAGAAGCTATCTGTTCAATTATGTTGTTTGCCTCAAGAAGCATTTGTGATTGTTCAGAAATAATTTTTACACGTTCATTAACATCTAACAATTTAGTTTGTCCGTCTGTAACAGTTTTTGTAAGATTAGAAAAACTTGTTGCCATTTTATTTACAGAAGTAGAAACAGAATTAATATTTCCAAGCATTTCTTCTATGCTAGCAGAAGATTCTGTAATGCCTGAAGCTTGATCATCAATTAAAGAACCAAGCTCACTCATGTTGCCACCTGATTTTGCAAGAATATCTGAAGTGTTGCTTACGCTGTTCATTTGATTGTCGCTTTGTTTGCGCACACCTTCTATGTTTGCAAGAATTTCAGTTGTTGCACTTGCAGACTGCTGAGAGTTTGTAGCAAGATTCTGACCAATTTCATCAAGTGCATTTTGTGTTTCACGGACTTGTCTAATAATTGTCTGAAGAGTTTCAATAAATGTATTTACATTTGAACTAATTGCAGCAAATTCATTGTTGCCTCTTACTGGAAGTCTGTATGTTAAATCAGCTTCACCAGAGGCAAGATTTGACATAGCTTTGTCTATATGTTTTAGAGGTGTAATGATAAGTTTTAAAAGCACGACAAACATTACGACTGTGTAAAGAATTGCAAGCCCAAATGCAATTGGAATAAGCAACTTAAGCATATAAGAAATAACTTTAAGTACAGAAGAAACTTCTGAGCCAATGAAAAGTGTTGTTAAAACTTGTCCATCATTATCTTTTAAAGGAAAATAAATTGTGACATATTTTTTGTTCCCAATAATTGCTTCATTGTTAAAAATATTATTGCCTTTTACGTTATCAATAATTGATTTATTTGAAATCTCTGTTCCGTTCATTCCATCAATGCTTGTGCATAATCTTTTGTAGCCACTAAAAATTGTTACTTCACTTGAAAGTTCTTTGCTCATTGTGTCAACAAAATTTTGTGTAGATAAAAGTTTCTCAATAAACACAGCGCCTATTACAAGGTTGTCTTCAGAAACAATTGGAACGCCTGCAACAGAATAAATTTGTTCATCTTCAAGTGCTATATTTGTAGCCTGATATTTTGCAAGTACCATCAGCTTAGTTTTGTTTGGAACGTTAAAAGAATATTTTTTTGAAATAGATAAGTCATTGCCTTCAGAATCAACAATTTTAATTTTATCAACCTTCAAATATTTAACAGCGTAATTTACAAAATCATCAATCTGATTTTGATCTTTAAGAAATGATTTTCCTTTTTCACTTATTGAATAAGAAGCCCATTTTGTAATTTCCAAAAGACTGTTTTTTGAATCTTCAATGCGAGTTGTCATAGCTTCAGATTTGGCATTTAAATCATCTGTGCTAAATTTGATTAAGCTTTTTCTAATCCCATTGTATTGAATTGAAATTAAAGCGAATGTATAAACTACAATTCCAAGAACTGTAAAAATAAGAATTTTTCTTATTACAGAAGTATGTGCTTTAGTTGCAACAACTTTTGCGTTTTGTGAAATAACTGTTGCATTAGATTTTAAATTTTCAATATTAATGTTTGTAAGTTTGTTTTTCATAAATAGCTCCAATTAAAGTATACCACATATAGAATACTTTTTGTGAAAAAGAGAACATTAGATAAGTGAAAAATTAGTACTAATGTTAATTATTTTGGTTTTGAAAATTATGTATAGTGTTTACTATTGATTTGTTAAAACAAAGCGCTGTAATAAATGGTCGTCCAAGTAGCACTGTTGTAGCTCCAAATGATGCTGCAGTCTGAACATCAGCATAAGAGCGAATGCCACCGTCTACCCAAAGTTTGCTGCAGTTAGAAAGAAGAACACTGTGATACTGCTCAAGAAATTCAGCAGTGCTTCCTTTGCGTGTGTCAACTCTACCACCGTGATTTGAAATGTAAACAATATCAGGTTTTACTTCTTTTACCATTTCCACATCCTCTTCTGTGAAGATGCCTTTTATTGCAAAAGGAATTCCTTTATGTGAAAGAAAATTTTTTATTTCAATAAGCTGCGCCGGAGTTTTCTTTTCCAAGTGAACTAGATTTCTCATAGTGACAATGTTGTAGCTGTCAATGTCTATGCCGCCAACTTCTATTATTTTAGAAGCCCATTCGTAGCGTTCAAAAATTTTTTTATCTGGATAAGGTTTAATTATTACCGCAGATTTTTTTTGAGGAAATTTTTTTTGAACTTCAAGCACTGCTTCTATTCCGTATTGAAGTTTGTAGTCAGGACAACCGTCACCAATTGAAAGTGGAACATTTGCTTTTGTGCATGATTCAATTAAATCAAAGTAGAATTTTTTTTCTTCTGAGTAGCCTATATTTTCTACAGCTCCTGTAATTGGAGCAAGCCTTATTTCAACTTTGGAAGAATCTGTGTCTTTTAATATAGAAGGATTTTCTTTGCGTAGGTTTTCCCAGCCAGCACAATTTAAAAGAAAATTTCTGCTTTGATTAGGACCGCCCATTCCTGGCATTTCACCAATGCAACCGGATCCATCGCAAATTGAGCAAAAATGACATTTGTAATTTGAATTATTTTTAGTCTCCAAAGCAAGTTCCTAATTCACGTGCTGTTAAAATCATTGGATTGTTGGCAGGAATATTTTTTACTCTACCTGCAATTTCTTCAAGAGGCACGCCAACTATTTTTCCATTTTGAAGGGCCACTAATTTTCCAAAGTCTCCGTTTGCCAAAAAGTGCGCGGCTTCTGTTCCAAACTGAGTTGCTAAAATTCTGTCGTATGCAGAAGGTGTTCCGCCTCTTTGCAAATATCCTAAAACTGTAACACGAGATTCAAGTTGTGTTGCCTCTTCTAGTTCGTGTGCAACTCTGTATGCAATTGAGTTTTGCATATTCGATCTACTATTTTTAAATTCCTTTTTATCCATAAGAGCTTCTTCTCTGCTCTTTGCGCCTTCAGCTACAACTATTATAGAAAAGTTTTTTCCCGCGTCACGTCGTTCTTCTATTTTTTTTGATACTGATTTTATATCGTAAGGAATTTCTGGAATTAAAATTACATCTCCGCCGCCAGCAATGCCGCTGTAAAGTCCAAGCCAGCCTGCTTTGTGGCCCATTACTTCAACTACCATAATTCTGCTGTGACTATGTGCTGTTGTGTGGATTCTATCAATTGCATCTGTTGCAACATCAAGCGCTGTGTGAAATCCAAAAGTCATGTCTGTTTTTACAATGTCGTTGTCAATTGTTTTTGGAAGTCCTATTACATTTATTCCTTCTTGCGCAAGAAGACTTGCTGTTGTGTGTGTGCCGTTTCCGCCTAAGCATACTATTGCATCAAGGTTCCATTTTTTTATATTTTGTTTGATTGCTTCAATTGGAAGAAGTCCTGTTGCAGGATCTCTTTCTGGATTTTTAAAAGGCTTGTCTCTTGAAGTTCCTAAGATTGTTCCGCCAACTGTTAGAAGACCAACTAAGTCTTCTGCGTTAAGAGGTGCCATGTCGCCTTCAACAAGTCCTCTGTAGCCGTTATGAATGCCAATTGCTGTCATTCCATATTGAACTTTTGCAGTACGGCACACTGCGCGAATTGCAGCATTAAGTCCTGGCGCATCACCGCCGCTTGTTAAAATACCAAATGTCTTAACCCTAGAACTACTCATGCAATCAGTATAGCAAAGTGTTTGAAAGTAAGCAAATGAAATTAGAATTCTACTTTTCCAACAATTGTTTCATCATTTGAACTGTTTTCTTTTTTGTAGTCTGGACGTTTTACTGCGCTGTCTTCGTAGGAAATTGTGTCTTCTTCGTGAATGTTTTTCTTAGTTGTGCGAGGCTTCTTTGGAGCAACTAGAAAGCCAAATAAACTGCCGCAAATTCCACCTGCTAAATCTACAAATGTTGAAGTGTTTAATTTTAAAAATGAATAAAATGTTTTTGTAAAAAGAGAATTTCCTTTAACCGCAGAATACATTTCGTACGCAAGATATAAAATCAGAACAAATAAAAAAGTAAGTGGCATTTGTTTTTTATCAAGAAAAGCAACAGTTGCTAAAATTATCATCAGCAAAACAACTGCGCTTGAACCAGTGATTGTTGTAGAAAGAAGGCAGACGTTCACAACGCCAGTCAATAAAGCAACAACCGCTATTGCAAGTGCAACAATAGGCGAGCCGTAACGTTCTTCAAGTGTCGGTCCTAAAAGCAAAATGAATGAAAGATTTAAAAACAAAGAAGTCCAGTCTGTGCTTCCAAAAATATGCGTGAAAAGTTTTACATAGTCAACAGGAGATTTAAAGTTAAAAGCAACTGCGCTTCCAATTTTACCAGGGCAGATGAATGCAGCGGAAATAAGTTTACCTTTTAAAATAAAAGTGTCTGCTGCAAAAATCAAAATGCAGAGTATTGAAAACGTTAAAGTTATTGGTGCGTTGTATGATAAATGAAGTGAGTTTTTTCTTTTTGATTTCATACTATAATATTAAATTGATTGCATATAATTGTAAAGAGTACAGAAAATTGTTATAGTTTAAGGTAGTAAATTAAGGTCAAATAAAAATGGCATTAGATGACGGCTTTGAAGGCCAAGAGCAGTCTGGAATTGCAGAAGCTACAAAATTAGAATTTCCTCCTGATTATAAAGTTGTTCTTTATAATGATGACTATACAACAAAAGAATTTGTTGTGGAAATTTTAGAGACTGTTTTTCATAAAGAAACTTCTGATGCTGTAGAAATAATGGAGTCGGTGCATAACAAAGGAAAGGGTGTTGCAGGAATTTACACTTATGACATTGCGGTAACTCGCGCGGCGTTGACAGTGCAGATTGCAAGACAAAATGGATTTCCTCTCCGTTGTGAAGCAGAGCCTTGTTGAGATTTGGAGTAACAGATGAAAATTAGCGGTGAACTTAGAGAAATAATTGAAAACGCATATAACATGGCTCACGACATGAACCATGAATTTGTAACGCCTGAGCATTTGCTTAGGGAAGCATTGAATCATAGAAGTGTGCTAAGTGTAATTCTTACAAGCGGTGGAAATGTGACAGCAATTCGCGACGGGCTTGATAATTATCTAAAAAAAAATGTTCCTCAGTCTACAGAAATTGAATTCAATTCTAAAACTCAAATCAAAGAAAAGTCCACTGATGAAAATGATGAAAAGAAAGCAAAAACTACAAAGGCAAAACGCCGCTCTTCAAAAGAAAAACCAACTGCACTAAATCCTAGCCAGCAGCCTTTAGAAACAATTGCGTACCAGTCAATTATGAACAGGACATTTACAAATTGTGTTTCTAGCGACAAAGATGTAATTGATTTTTCTGATATTTTAGTAAGCATGGTTGATGAAGATAAAAGCTACAGTTCTTATATTTTACAGAAGAATGGAATTGAACGCCTTAAACTTTTGGAAGTGATTAGCTATATGCGTAACAACGAAAGTAAAATGGAAAGCAATGTTCATCCGTTGACGCAAGAAGAAATTCAAAATGCAATGGAAGATATTTTTCATGCAGTTGCACAAAGCTCTGAGAAGAAATCACAAAACAATTCTGATGATAAAATTTCAGAAAATGCAGAGCCGGCAGTTTTTAGAATACAGCAGCCTGGTGGAGCGTCTGTTGGATCAGCTCTTGAACGTTACACAACAAATCTTACAGAAGAAGCCCGCAATGGAAAGCTGGAAGTATTAGTTGGCCGTGATGATGAAATAGAAAGAACAATACAAATACTTTGCAGAAAAACAAAGAATAATCCACTTCATGTAGGTGACGCTGGTGTTGGAAAAACTGCAATTACAGAGGGCCTTGCAGAAAGAATTGTAGAAGGAAAAGTTCCTGACTTGCTAAAAGATTTTTCTATTTACTCATTAAGCATGGGAACAATTCTAGCTGGTGCAAAATTCCGTGGTGATTTTGAAGAGCGCCTAAAAGCAATTACAGACGAGCTTATTAAAAAACAAAAGGCTATTCTTTTCATAGACGAGATTCACACAATAATTGGCGCTGGTTCAGTTGGCAACGGAACAATAGATGCCGCAAATATTCTAAAGCCGCTTTTAGCTGGTGGAAAAATTAGGTGCATTGGTTCCACAACTTTTGAAGAGTACTCTAAGATTTTTGAAAAAGACAGAGCGCTTGCACGCCGCTTTCAAAAAATAGATATTCTTGAGCCTACAAAATCAGAGACTGTAAAAATATTACAAGGCCTTGCTCCACATTACTCAGAATATCATCATGTAAAATATTCAGAAGAGTCTTTGGAAGAAGCTGTGAATTTATCTGTGCAGTATATTCCAGACAGACGTTTGCCTGACAAAGCAATTGATATTATTGATGAAGCTGGCGCTTGGGTTCGCATACATTTAAGCGATGTAAAAAAATCTAAGGCCGCAGATAAAAGGAAAAGCGATTCTTCTAAAAAAGAAATTGCTGTTGCTGAAAAAACTTCTGCTAAGAAAAAAAATCCAGAAGTTACTGTTGATGTAATTCGCAAGGTTACAGCAAAAATGGCGCGTGTTCCGTTAGAAACGGTTAATTCAGATGAAAAGCAAAAGCTAAAGTCGCTTGAAGAAACATTGAAGAGCAAAATCTTTGGACAAGATGAAGCAGTTGAAGCGGTGACAATGGCTGTTAAAAAATCAAGGGCGGGCTTTAGAAATGAAGACAAGCCTGAAGCTAACTTTTTGTTTGTTGGTCCAACAGGCGTTGGTAAAACGGAACTTGCGCGCGTCTTAGCAGACACTTTGAGCGAAAAGCTTTTGCGCTTTGACATGAGCGAGTATCAGGAAAAACATACAGTGAGCCGCTTAATTGGTTCACCGCCTGGATATGTTGGTTTTGAAGAAGGCGGGCTTTTAACAGACGCAGTTCGTAAAGATCCACATTCAATAATCTTGCTTGATGAAATTGAAAAGGCACACGAAGATATTTTTAATATTCTCTTGCAGGTAATGGACTACGGCCAGCTTACAGACAACCAAGGAAGAAAAGCTGATTTTAGAAATTGCATAATTATTATGACAAGCAATGCGGGCGCTCGTGATATGGAAAAGGGCAGCATTGGTTTTGCAAGCAATGAAAAAGCGCTTACAAAAGAAGAGCTTATGTCTGAAGCAAAAAATGATTTTGCAACTTTAAAGGAAGCTGTTGAAAAAGAATTCTCACCAGAGTTCCGCAACAGGCTTGACGCTGTAATTCCATTTGCGCATTTAAATAAAGATGTAACAGAAGATATTGCGCGTAAGGAAATAGAAAAAATTGCAGAAAGACTTACTGCAAAAAAAGTTGCTCTTACTGCAACACAGGAAGTAATTTCTTACATTGCAAAAGAAGGCTACAGCAAAGAATTTGGAGCAAGAAATATTTCTAGAACTGCAGAAAATGAAATTGCCTCTCCTCTTGTTGATGAAGTGTTGTTTGGAAAACTTTCATCTGGTGGAAAAGTAAAAGTCATTCTGAAAAAAGGAAAAGTGGCTTTTGAGTTCAAATGATATGAAATTATCTGAAGAAGATTTTAGCCAGCTTGTAGAAAGCGATATAATTTATCCAGATAAAATTATTCAATTTCCAAAGCCTGAAAAAAGGCAAAGTGTTTGCTGTATTTCAAAAGAAATGCACCTTCAGCTTTTGTACTCAGCATACATGCAGGGAGTATTTCCTTGGTTCAATGAAGATGACGGCGATCCTGTTTTGTGGCATAGTCCAGACCCGCGTTTTTGCTTGACAATTGAAAATCTGCACATACCAAAAAGCATTTCTAAATTCTTAAAGCACACTCCTTACACTTATACAATGGACAAAGATTTTTCCAGCGTTATAAAAAATTGCAGTACAATGTTTAGACCAGATCAAGACGGCACGTGGATTGGACCTAAAATAATTGACGCGTACACTAAGTTCCATGAAGCGGGTTTTGCCCATAGTGTTGAAGCTTATCATGATAAAAATTTAGTGGGTGGATTTTACGGTGTTCTAATAGGAAGCGTTTTCTGCGGAGAGTCTATGTTTACTTTAGAAAGCAACTCTTCTAAAAGCGCATTTGTTTTGTTTGCAAAAGCATTTGAAGAATGTGGCGGCAAGTTAATTGACAGCCAAGTTTATACAGATAATATAGCGCGCTACGGTGCTGCAAATATAAGCCGCGCAGCGTTCCTTAGATTAGAAAGGGAATTTTTGTTTAAGCCGTTAAAAAAAGATTTGAAGTCTGTCTTTGAAGCAGAAGTGTCATTGTAATTAAAGAAGAGATTTCTCCGCTTCGGTCGGAATGACATAGCGTTTTGCTTGTAGCGAGCGAAGTAGAGCTAGAATGACAGCAACGTAATTATATTCTATGCATCTCGCTGAACACTTTTTCATTCATCACATTTACTTCAACACCCATGTCATGACCTTCGCTAAGCATTTCCTTACGAAGAGAGTCAATTGAAATATCACTGTTAGATAAATCAACCATCATCATCATAACAAAATTGCCGCTCAAAATTGTCTGAGTAATATCAGCAATATTTATAGAATGTTTTGCCAAAAATGCTGTGACGTGAGCAATAATGCCAACCTTATCACTGCCAACTACTGTAATGATTGCGTTCATGTTTTGTATTGTAGCGAATTGCAGGCACTAATGCAAATAGTTCTGCTTACTGAACAACAAAACTTTCTGGCGGTGGCAAATAAGAATCAGCCGGTGGTTTGTCTTTTAAAAATAGCACAACTGACTTTAACACAACTTCCTTGTCTAAAGCGTTGAATGTTATTTCATTAATGCCTTGTTCTAGTTCAATTTCGCATTCAGAAATGCGCTTGTTTGAAAGAACTGTTTGTTCCCATTCGCTACAGCTACAGTCGCTTGTGTATTTTGAAGGAATTGAATTTGTTACTTCGCCTGTCTTGCCGTTCGAGTCAACTCTGTAAAGAAGTGTGCCGTTTCTTGTAGAAGGATTTGCCGCTTCTAAGTAAAGCCGCGCAGTGTACGTGCCTTCGGATTTTGTAAAAAACTTAAACTTTGTTGAACTAACAACTGTGCTGTCAGAAGGCTCCACTTTTTTTCCATGACAACTGCTCATTGAAATAAAATTTTCTGACTCAACAAATGTCCCTTTTTCCAAACTGCTAAAATTAGAATTGTCTGCAATAATTAAAAGCTTTGCTGTTACATTCGCTTCTTTTCCAAAGCTGCCAATAACTTTAACTTCTGCTTTTTGTTCGCCAGAGAATTTGCTTCTGTCGCAAACAACTTCAACTCTTTTGTAAACATCAACTGTGTCTTCAACAGTGCTAAAAGAAAGCCAGTCTGATGAACATTCAATTTTGAAATTGTACGGAACAGAGCCTCCGTTTGAAATGTCAATGTAAATTTTTTTTACATTGTGATTTGTAAGCTCGTTGTTAATTAAAATATTTCTGCCGCACCAAAAGCCGCCGTTTGTGCAAAAAGAATTGTCGCTAAAAGAAACAATCATTTTTGAATTTGGCAGAGGAACAACTTTTTGCAAAACAGGGAATCTGTAGTCTTCGTCATTCCAAGAACGGAAGCCTGTATGTGCTGAGTCTGCAAAATGATTCCACTTGCCGTTTGCCGCTTTGTAGTACATTTGCCTTAATTCGTTGTCGTATGAAATATATTTTTCTGTTTCTTGAGCAAGAGTGTTTGCATAAGCTGACATTTGTGAAGCAAAAAGATTATTTCTACCGCCTGTAATATTTAGACGCACAATGTTTAAAGTTGCTACTACAGGGTAGTAAATTAAATCTATAAAACTGTCTTTACATTCTGCTGGCATTTTTTCCAAAAGTAAATTCGCTTTTTTGCAAAAAGTGTCTGCTTCAAAGAACATTCGCTCGCCTTCATGAAAGTTGCATGGGCTGTAGATGTTTTCATTAAGAGCCTCACTTTTTCTTTGGCTTGTAAATTTCATAAGTCCGTTAAGAAGTTCAGTGCATATTTGTAGTTTTTCGTTTTCTAAATAGTTGCCAAAGTTTTGTTGAACAAATTTCTCTGTGTAATTAGAAGCTGCTTTTTCTGAAGAGTATTTCTCAAAGTCAAAAGCCAAGTCTATGAAGTAAGAAATTGGAAGCTCCTGCCCAACTAAATCGCCAACGTTTACAATCCAAATGTTCTTAATGCCTGAATTGTATGCTCTGGACATTTGCTGTTGTGTTTTAGTAAGAGATGTGCTGTTCATCCATTCGTATGAAGTAGGGCCGCCGTGGTAGTCAAAGTGGTAGTACATTCCCCAGCCGCCGTTTCTATTCTTTTGAGCCTCGTCTGGCAACACGCGCATGTTACCAAAGTTGTCATCGCAAAGCATACATGTAATGCCTTCAAGACCGCTCCAGTCTTTTAAGCCTTCTGTTGTGTCGTTTCCTTCAAAGTAAGTTTCAACTTCTTTGTAAACAGCAAGAACTCTCTTTGTCTTTTGCAAATTAGAGTTAACATTTTCTGCAATAAGTTTATTTTGCTCTGTGATTATTTTTTTTAAGTTGTCTATGTTGTCTTTTAAAGTCGCAGTCTCATTTAAAATAGAGTCGCGTTCTCCACGCATTCCAACAGTGATTGTGTTTTCAAACTTGCCGCTTCTTTTTAAACTGTCGCGCCAGTAGTTTGTAAGACCTTTGCTATTTGAAGTAAAGTCCCACGCTGTCCCGTAAGGTGTGTTTGCTCCTTTAACTTTATCCCATTCTTCAGAAGCTCTAAGACATGGCTCGTGGTGAGAAAATCCAATTACAATTCCGTAAGTGTCAGCAAGCTCTTCGTTAGCAAGTCCCGGTCCGTCTAAAGGAAATGAACTTGTCCACATTGCAGGCCAAAGATAATTTGCCTTTAACCTTAGAAGAAGAATAAAAACCTGCTCGTACATTTTTGAATTAAAGCCGCCGAATTTTTCAAAGCACCAGGAGCCAAAAGCTGGCCATTCGTCGTTTATAAAAATGCCTCTTAATTCAACAGACGGTTCTTTTGAAGAAAAGCAGTCATTTTCTGTAATAGAAAAATTATTTTTATGAACAGGCTTAACTTCGCTCCACCAAGTCCACGGTGAAACGCCAAGCAATTCTGAAATATGCAAAAGACCGTAGATTGTTCCACGCTTGTCGCTTCCAGAAATTACAAGCGCAGGATTTCCCAAAATGTTATCTGATGAATCTAAAATACTAAAAGAATAAACTTCATTCTTGCCATTTATATTTTTAAAATCAATTTTATTTTTAGTAGCAAGAGAATCTAAAATAGAACTTTTTCCAATTGTTCCAGCAATAATCAAATTGCATTTTTTAAAATCATAATCTTTTATTTTTTCAAGTGAGTCAATTAAAATAATGCTCTTGCCTGTAACAGTAAAAAAATCTTCTGCTACAACAGAAGCAATTTTCTTTACGCCTTCAAAAGCGCTCTGCTCAACAAGAAGAAATGTTTGTGAATTTTCTTCTGTAAATAAAATTTCTTTCATATTATATAGAGATTATAGTCTAAAAGAAATGAAATCAATCAGTAAAATTCTCTACATTGAAAAAAAATATAGCAGTTTTATATAAAGTAAAGTATAATTCTTTTATGAAAAGAAACGTGTTAAGAATTGCACTTTATACAGACTATATAGATTCTGATTATGTGCAAAAAATACATGAGGGCGCTTGGAAATTCTGTAAAGAACAAAACATTGAGCTTTTGGAATTCCCCGCTGGAGAAGTTGATTCAAAAACCTCTCATAATTATCAATTATTATCAGTTGCATCTCATATAAAAAATACAAATGTAGATGGTCTTATTTTTCTTTCAGCCACTCAGCTTTATCATACAACTCCTGATTCACTTCACACATATATAAAATCCTTTAGTCCGCTTCCAACAGTAAGTGTCGGCTATTCTTTTCCAGATATTCCTTCTGTTATGTCAGACTCTACAAAAGGTGTGACGGCAGTAATAACACACATTATTCAAAATCATAACTGCAGAAGAATTGCACTTATTGGTGTGAATGGAAATTTAAAAGATGCTGTAGAAAGAACAGAAGTTTACAAAAGTGTTCTTGAAGAAAATCATATACCAGTTGACGAGTCAATTCTACTTTCAGGAAATTTTACTTATCAAAGTGCAATACTTTCATTGAACGCATACTATGAGAAAAGAAAAAAAATAGATTTTGATGCAATAGTCTCACTTAATGATGATATGGCTTTTGCTTGCATAGATTTTTTAAGAAGGAAAAACTTACGCGTACCTGAAGATGTAATTGTGACTGGGTTTGATGATGTTGCGCGTGCAAGTATTACAACTCCGTCTTTAACAACAGTAAATCAGGACATTGAAGGTCAGGGGTACGCTGCGGCAGAAACAGTCTATGAAATGATAAATAAAAAAATGTTCCTATATCTAAGACAATAAATTCAAAAGCTGTATTCCGTTGTTCATGCGGATGCTTTTCAAAAATAAAAAATTTTGGCACAGAGTATGATGAAGATGGAAACATAATACAACTAGATTCAAACAATACAAATAAAATCGCAATAGAAGCAAGCAGAATAAGCTCACAATTTATTCAGATGATTCATTTGTATTCAGATATGCAAAGTGACGGTTCTCTTGATGTTTTTAGAAGACAAATAAACGGAGAGCTTTCTTCAATAGAAATTACCGCCGCTGCAATTTGCTTTTTTAATCCACCTGTCTCCGCAGATTCATTTGAATTTTTTTCTTTGCCAAAAGAAGCAATTGTGCTTTCTGCATTTGATATTTCTACGGGGTTCCAGTTTGATTCTGATAAAAAGCCGATTGTCTTTAATCCTCAGAATGAAATTATTCCAGACGGCTTATTTAAAACTTTAGACGGAATGTATGTAGTTTCTCTTTTTAGAGCTTCTGTCCAGTACGGCTATTTAATTTTTAGACCAGGCTCTTTTGACATGATTGTCTACAATATGATTTCAAGCATGTTTTCTACAGCGCTTGCTTTTGCTTACAATATTTCATGTGTTGAAAATGAAAAGAAGCAGTTGGAAAAAGAATACACAATAGCAAGTCAAATTTCCATAACTGATGAAATGACCGGCTTGTTAAATAGAAGAGGATTTATTTCTCTTTCACAAAAAACACTTGAAGTAGCGCAGGCGACAAGTCAAACAGGTATGATTTTATATGGCGACATGGATGGTCTAAAAAAAATAAATGACACTTACGGACACAACGCAGGCGACATTGCAATTAAGGCTGAGTCTGAAATTCTAAAAAAACAATTTCGCTCCGTAGATATTATTGGTCGAATGGGCGGTGATGAATTTGCAATTACTGCTTCCGGTATGACAGATGAAAAATATAAAAAGATCAGAAAGCAAATAATTGACGACTGCAAAGAATGGAACAAGACCTCCGGCGAAAAGTTTCAGTTTTCAATCAGCATAGGTGCTGCAACATTTAGCAGTGAAACTAAAAACTATAATATAAAAAATCTTTTGGATATAGCGGACGCACAATTGTATGAAGAGAAAAAGAGTAAAAAAACGCTTAGAAAAGAATAAAATTTTGGTTTTTTGCTTTAAAATGATTAAATTTTGACCTTTTTTTTATGGTTAATATTGCAAATTGCTATATAATATAAGTGACTATGGAAAATAAACATTTAAGAATAGCACTCTATGTAGATTATCTCGATTCTGAATATGTGCAGAAAATTAAATCTGGCGTAGAGGAATTTTTAACTAAAAAAGAAATTGAATGCGTCTCTTTTATTGCGGGTGAGATTGGCGATTTAAATGCGCATAATTACCAGAGTCTTTCTGTTGCGTCTCTTATAAATGAAAGTAATTTTGATGGAATAATATTTGTAACAGGAACACAATTGCATCATGCAACTGTAGAAGAAATCCATTCTTATATAAATTCATTTAAGCCAATTCCAGCTGTTAGCATAGGGTATCCGTTTGATGATATACCTTCAATTATGCCAGACTGTTCAAATGGAATAAGCTTGATTGTGAATCATTTAATAAAAGTTCATAAACGTTCAAAGATTGCGCTTATGGGAGTGGCTGGTAATTCACAGGAAGCAGCGGAACGAACAGAAGTTTTTTGCAAATCACTTGAAGCAAATGGAATAAAAGTTGACAAGTCACTTTTTATTTATGGTGATTTTACATATATGGGTGCAATGGCGGCTCTTGAAAATTACGCTGCAGAAAATAAAATTCATAATTTTGATGCTATAGTTGCGTTAAATGATGATATGGCTTATGCCTGCATAGACTTTCTTCGTTCAAAAAAAATTCGTATTCCAGAAGATGTAATTGTAACTGGCTTTGACGACCTAACACGTTCTATATATGTTTATCCAACTTTGACAACAGTAAATCAGAATATAGAAAAGCAAGGTGGCACTGCTGCAAAAATATTATGCGAGATGATAAATAAAAAAAGTCTGCTTATGTATAATACAGTTCCAACAAGACCAGTGTTCCGGCAGTCATGCGGTTGTATAAATAAAAAAAATAATATGAGTAAAACTATTGATGATAACGGCAAAGAAATTCAAATGTCAAACAACATAAGAGGGGTTGTTTCAGAGTGGTGCGAAAAAAGCAATCAATTTGTTCACTCAATAAATTTATATTCAGACATGCAGACAGACATGAACCTTGATGAATTCAGGTATTCAATAAAATCTCATTTTGAGGCTGTAAATATTTTAAAAGCGGCAGTCGTTTTGTACAAGACTCCAGTTTCTACAGACAGGTTTGAATATTTTCCTATGCCGCAAGAAGCGTATTTATTAGATGCTTATGACAGTGTAAAGGGAACCTCTGTTGATGTAAGCAAGAAGCCTATTCTTTTTAATCCAAATGAATGTTTAATTCCAAAAAATATTTTTACTGATATGGATAAAATGATTATAGTCGCAATGTACAGAAACAGTGTTCAGTACGGCTACATAATTTTTAAAGCAGGCGACTTCGACATGGTTGTCTACACAATGGTTTGCAGAATGTTCACGAACGCTTTAGCTTCCGCTTATGATTTAACATGCAGTCAGAATGAAAGAAAAAAACTAGAAAAAGAATATTCAATTGCAACTAGAATTTCATTAACCGATGAAATGACAGGTCTTCTTAACAGACGCGGATTTATTTCTCTTGGACAAAAGACAATTGAAGTTTCAGAGGCTATACCTCAGTCTGGTCTTGTAATTTATGGCGACATGGACGGCTTAAAAAAAATCAACGACACTTACGGACATGCAGCAGGCGACCGTGCAATAAAGGCAGAAGCAAAATTACTGTGCACTGAATTCCGTTCAATTGATATTATAGGGCGACTTGGTGGAGATGAATTTGCAATAGTAGCTCCAAGCATGACTGCAAAAAGATTTGAGTTTATAAAAAAACGGCTTTATAAAAATTGCGCTGACTGGAACAAAAGCTCTAAGGAAGAATTTACACTTTCAATAAGTTTAGGATATGCTGAATTTTCTCCAAAAAATAATAACTACAATATTAAATTTCTGCTTGAGTTTGCGGACAAATCTTTATATGAAGAAAAGAACAGAAAAAAGTCGTTGAAAAATAAAACTGACAACACAGCTTCCAAACAACATTTAGAAAAGAAAACTTCTTCGGTAAAGAAAATCGCTATAAAAAAAACAGATAAAGTTTCCTCAAAGAAATTGTCTGCTAAAAAAACTGGTGCAAAGAAAACGGTGCCAGCAAAAACAAGCGCTTCAAAAAAGAAAGCCACTGTTACAAAGTAAAAAAAAATTATATCATACTCTAATTTCAAAACTGATTTTGAAACTATAATAAAAGTTTTATTGGAAGAAGGTAGAAAATGGAAATAGAAACAAAATGTCTTCACTCAGGATATGAGCCAAAAAACGGCGAGCCTAGAGTAGTTCCGATTGTTCAAAGCACAACATACAAATTTGACTCTACAGAACATGTGGCCGCTCTTTTTGACAAGCCAACAGAATTCATGTATTCAAGATTTGCAAACCCAACATGCGACGCTGTAGAAAAGAAAATTGCAGACTTGGAAGGCGGAGTGGGCGCAATGCTTACTTCAAGCGGACAGGCTGCCAACTTGCTTGCAATATTAAATTTGTGCAAAGCTGGCGACAGTTTTATTTCCTCAGCTTCAATTTATGGTGGCACTGTAAATTTATTCGGAGTAACTTTAAAGCGTCTTGGAATAGAATGTATTTGGGTAGATGTGAACGCAACAGAAGCAGACATTCAGGCGGCATTTAAGCCAAACACAAAGTGCGTCTTTGGAGAAACAATCGCAAACCCAGCGCTTACAGTTTTTAACTTTGAGCTTTGGGCAAAAGTTGCTCATGCAAATAAAGTTCCTCTCATTGTAGACAACACATTTGCAACACCAGTTTTGTGCAGGCCTTTTGAATGGGGCGCAGACATTGTAGTTCACTCAACAACAAAATATATGGACGGCCATGCTCTTCAAGTAGGCGGCGCAATTGTAGACAGCGGCAACTTTGACTGGAACAAAAGCGGCAAGTTCCCAGAATTTACAACACCAGATGAAAGCTACCACGGAGTAATCTACACAAAAGATTTTGGAAAAGCGGCTTACATAATTAAAGCGCGTATGCAGCTAATGAGAGACTTTGGCTGTTACCCTGCCGCAAATTCAGCGTTCCTTTTAAACATAGGACTAGAAACTTTGCCTGTGCGCATGAAGCAGTATTGTGAAAACGCACTTGCAGTTGCAAAATATTTTAAGAAGTCACCAAAGATTTTATCAGTAAGCTACCCTGGATTGCCTGGCGACAAGTACCACAAGCTTGCTAAAAAATATCTACCACTTGGAACAAACGGCGTAATTACAATAAGCATTAAGGGCGGCAGAAAAGCTGCAGTTAGATTTATGGACGCACTAAAACTTGCAAGCGATGAAGTTCATGTAGCAGACATTCGCACATGCGTTCTTCACCCGGCATCTTCAACCCACCGCCAGTTAACAGACGCTCAGTTAAAAGAAGCTGGCATTGACGGCGGCATGATTCGCTTTAGCTGCGGCTTGGAAAATGTAAACGACATTATTGCAGACATAAAACAGGCGCTCGCAAAAGTGTGATTTTTTTGGACGTGCACTGTTTTTCCAAACCCGCCTTGCAGGGCTGACGGTCACCTTGCGGTGACTGCTTCGCACCCTTCCAGTCGGGCGTACGCTTTTACTGCTGGACATATTCACTTTCTAAAAACGAATTTGTCCAGCATTTTTTTTACATAGAATCTTTCATAATCTTATCAAGCAAAAATCTTTTTAGTAAGAATGTTAGGAAATATGGAAATGTGTAGAACTTTCCGTTAAAACCGATATTTTTATATCCAAGTTTTATTCCGTATTTTATGTCAGAAAATTTATCATCAGAAATAACTTTGTTTAATGAAGATGTAGGATTGTCGTTTGACTTCACTTCAATTGGAATAAGAGTAGATGCGTCTCTTACAAAAAAATCAATTTCTATTGTAGATTTTTCATTCTTGTAGTAATAAAGTTTGTAGCCTGATTTAACAAGCATATCGCCAACAATATTTTCGTAGATGGCACCTTTGTAAGTATTGAAATTTTTGTTGTAACGTAAATCCTGCTGCGACTCATCATCAAGAGATGCAATTAAAAGTCCTGTGTCGCGATAATAAATCTTGTAGCTTTTTGAATCATAATTTCTTTTTAATGGAAGCTCTGGCTCTTTTAAACAATAGCAAATGTTTATAATTCCAGCATCATCCAGCCAATCAATTGTCCCAACATAATCTCTGTTTCTTGCATTTGCACTGATTTTTGAAATTTGAAATTTCTTGTTTTCTTTTGCAAGAAAAATTGGAATGTTATTGTAAATGTTTTTTATTTTGCCTTTGTCCAAACCAATTGCATATTTTGTAATGTCCTCTTCATAGTCTTTTAACAGATTTCTTTGCGCCTGAAGCGTCCCAGAAAAATTCTTCTGCTCAATAAAAAGTTTTACAACAGCAGGCATACCGCCAAGAACCATATACTCTTTGAAGTTTTCAAACATTACAGAAAGTTCCAGTTCTGAAAATGGAACAAGATTCGTCATGTGAAAAAACAAGTCGTCAATTTGCTTTTCCGAATATTCTTTTGCCCAAAGAAATTCCTCAAAATCAAGAGAATACATTTCGTACTCTTCTTTGTAGCCAACACTGTTTGATTCTATCTCACTGTAATTAATGCCCATAAGAGAGCCGGAACAAATTACATCATAGCGCCCGTCTAATTTAAAAAATTTTAAGCTTGTAGCGCAATTTGGGCAGGCTTGCAATTCGTCAAAAAGTATAAGTGTGTGATGTGGAAGAAATTTAAGCGAAGGATTTACAAATGAAATACTGCTTGTAATTTCAGCAGTTGAAAATCCTTTGTCAAAAATCATTTTATACTGCGGCTCTGTAACAAAATTTATTTCAATAAAGCTGTCGTATGTTTTTGCAAATTTTTCAATAGAAAAAGTCTTGCCCACCTGACGTGCGCCTTTTACAATAAGCGGCAAGTGCTCTGGATTGTTCTTCCAGTTGATAAGAAACGAGTCAATCTTTCTTTTTAAAGAATCATTCATAACCTTATTATATTATGTTTTTCACAAAATTCCACTAAAATTAGGCTTTATTTTCACAAAATTCCGATAAAAATGGGCTGAAATTTCACAAATTTCTACTTTTAGAGTAGCATCACAATCACATCATCATTGTATCAATCATGAACTTTCAAATACAATCTTGAAATAAGATGTATAAAGTATTAAGCTAAAACAAGGTAGAGAGATGAGTACAGTTTATAAAATCAACAGTCAAAAAAATCACATTGACATAATAAATTTCACAACACAAAATCTGTCTGTCTGTTTCATCAGATGCACAAAATTCTCTTTTTGGAAGCAATGGACTTGATATAACAGAATCTTCTCTTAGTTCATGGAATATTTACAATAAGGATTATACAGCTAGTTCTATAATATCATTGTTAGCAGGAACTGGTTGGAGAATATCTTGCTGGCTGTCGTGGGGTGATTCAGCTACTCTTATTAGTTATTCGAAGTGTGTTTATTTTACAAAGTAATAGCAGTTTAGTTTAAAATATTAGTGGTGTTGTCATAAAGGCGGCACCACGTTACTACACAAATCCTAGATATTAGCAATATTCGTCATTAAAGTATTCTACAAGATTATACTAGAAATTATATAAAACTGTTATATTTTATATATAAACTAATATTTTGGAGACATATTATGGCAACAATGAGCATACATATTGATGACAGTTTAAAGGAACAATTCAGCCGATTTTGTGAGAATGTTGGAATGTCTGTAAGCACCGCATTTACGCTTTACGCAAAAACTGTTGTGCATGAACAAGCAATTCCTTTTCAAATAAAATATGATGACCCATTTTACTCAAAAGAAAATCTTGCCGAATTAAAAGAATCAATTGCGCAGGACAAAGCGGGTCGTTCTTGAAATAAAAGCCTACTGCGGCATGGAGTGGTGCGAAGCAGTGCAGGCAGCGCAAGCTGACTGTACCAAGCGTTAGCGGGCCACGGAACGCCGGCTGGAAAAACAGTGCGGGTCCAAATAAAAAAAAACAGACAACATATTTGAACTTTGTATTACCAGTCAATGCTTTCTGGTTTAAGCAAGAAATCAAACAACCCTATTGTAAGAATTCCGTCATCGTTATGCCATGGTTCAACATCTTCTTTTTGAATAATTATTTTTTTAAATGAGTCATTTATGTTCAAAAAAGATTGCTCTTCCTGCTCCATTTTTTCTTTTGTTCCAAGAACTAATGCTGACTGAATGTAGTATCTTTTTGAAGCAAGGTTCGCTACAAAATCAATTTCAAGTTGCTTTCTAATTTTCTTTCCATTACCATCAACTATATTAATTTCAACAACACCTACATCTACAGAAAATCCACGCATAACAAGTTCATTGTAAATTACATTTTCCATCAAATGATTTTCTTCATTCTGCCTAAAATTTAGTCTTGCATTTCTAAGACCAACATCAACAAAATAATATTTAAAAGGCGTATTGATATATTTTCTTCCCTTAACATTGTAGCGTAATGATTTTTCAATTAAAAAAGAATCTTCAAGATAATCAAGATATGCTGAAATAGTCTTTTGTGCGATTTTTATTTTTTTCTGAGTATTGAATGTATTTGCAATTCGCTCTGGATTTGTAAGAGAGCCTACAGAAGATGCAATGATATTTACAAGCTCAGCAACTTCTTCATTTCCTCGTAGGTTGTATCTATTTATTATGTCTGATAAATATACTTGATTAAAAAGATTTTTTAGATATGTTGCTTTTTCTTCGTTTGTTTTCATTGACAATACAAGAGGCATACCTCCGTAAATATAATAGTTATTCCAAAGCTTGTTTTTATCCCCTCCAAGAGTTGAATATATTTCTGAAAAGCTTAATGGATATACACGTATTTCATCCCCTCTGCCGCGGAATTCTGTAACTATGTCTGATGAAAGAAATCTTGAGTTGGAGCCGGTAACATAAACATCGACATTTGGAATATGCAAAAAGCCAATTAATACACTTTCAAAATCTGGAACAAGTTGAATTTCATCTAGTAATACAAAATATTGTTTATTATTTTTTATTTTTGAAGTGACAAAATCATATAGTTTTTGAGGGGTCTGGTATTCCTTATTTTTAAAATCATCAAGGGCCAGCGTAATAATATTTTTTTGATGTGTTCCTGAATTCAAGAGATGTTTTTTGAAAAGATTAAAAAGTATATAAGATTTTCCACAACGTCTTACGCCTGTAATAATTTTAATCAATCCGTTGCATTCTTTGTTGATAAGTTTTTGAAGGTATAAATTACGCTCTATTTCCATAGACTGCCCCTAAGTAAGAAAATTATTAAATTCCGCAAAAATCTTACTTAGAGTGTATTCCATTGTAAATGAAATTTCAACTTCACAACTTCCAAAGTGCATATAAATATTCGCATCATTTTTTAAATTCACCATTGACAATTAACAGTTGAGGGAGCCTCTAAAAACTGCATCTTTTAGAGATGATCTTGATAATTAACTTTACTCTTGACATCACAATGACATTTTGACATAATTTGTCATAAAGAGGTAACTATGGCTAAAAAATATGCTTTTTTGTTTCCGGGTCAGGGCGCACAGGCTCCTGGTATGATTAAGGATGTTGCTGAAAATGTTCCAGCTGCACGTAAAGTTATTGATGATGTTTTTTCTATAATAGATGTTGATATGGCGAAGCTTTTGTGGGAAACTGACGCGGCGGTTTTAAGCCGTAGCGATAATAGTCAGATTGCAATTACAACTGCGTCTTTGGCTTTGATGGCGGCGCTTAAGGAAAAAAATATTGTGCCTTCTTCTGCAATGGGATTTTCTTTAGGTGAGTTCCCGGCTTTGTATGCGGCGGGCGTTCTTTCTTTTGAAGATGTTGTTAAGGTTGTGCGTGAGCGTGGAAAAATTATGCAGAAAGTTTGCGAGGAAATTGCAAGTGAGAATGCGGGCCATGCTCCTGGAATGAGCGCTATTATTGGCTTGCCTCCAGGAAAAGTTAAAGAGATTGCGGGCGGAATTAAAAATGTTTATGCGGCTAACATGAACTCTGTTAAGCAGACTGTAATTAGCGGCACTTTTGACGCTCTTTCTGAGGCTGAAAAAAAATGCACTGAAGCTGGTGCTCGTCGTGCGTTGCGTCTTGCTGTTGCAGGTCCTTTCCATTGTCCGCTTATGCAGAAGGCTGCTGATAATTTTGAGAAGTTTCTTGCTGATGTTACTTTCAATGCTCCAAAGATTCCTTTGTTTAGCAATGTTACTGGCAAGGAAGTTTTGTCTTGTGATGAGGCTAAGAAGTCAGCGGTGCTTCATTTGACACACCCTGTTTTGTGGACTGACGAAGAGAATGTTTTGGGCGGAATTATAAAAAGTGATTCTTCTAGCGAGTGGCAGGTGCTTGAAGTTGGTCCTGGTAAAGTTCTTAGCGGGCTTTGGCGTGACAGTCCGTTTGGCGCGGATTACGCTTCTACTCCGGTGAACACTTTTGAAACTTTAGGTACACTCTAATTTTTTTGCGGAGGATATTATTATGATGTTGGAAAATAAGAAGGCGCTTGTTACAGGTTCGTCCCGTGGAATTGGCAGGAAGATTGCAGAAACTTTGATGAAGGAAGGCGCTGAGGTTTGGGGCATGTGCACTCATCCGTCTGACGCTAAAGTGGAGCTTGAAAAATTTGCTTCAGATAACAACACTAAGTTCCATGAATTTTGTGCTAATGCTGGCAACGCTGAAGAGCTTACTGCGGCTGTTAAAAAAGTTTTGGAAGAGTCCGGCGGTTTTGATGTTCTTGTTAACAACGCGGGCATTACTCGTGACGGTCTTAGCTTCCGTATGAAAAAAGATGACTGGGATTCTGTTATTGCGGTTAACTTGACTTCTGTGTTTTTAATTTGCCAGATTATCAGCTCTGACATGATTCGTAAAAGAAGCGGTTCAATAATTAACATGTCGTCAATTGTTGGCATTCATGGCGAAGGCGGTCAGGTTAACTATTCTGCAAGCAAGGGCGGACTTATTGCGTACAGCAAGAGCTTGGCTAAAGAGGTTGGCTCGCGTGGCGTAAG
>JBAXYY010000015.1:0-23773 GCA_041670585.1 Treponema sp.
GTAATCCCAAAGGCATTCCGCCTCCATACCCCATGTTTACTTTTGCATACATCTTAGGAGCATTGCTTTTTGATTCTGTTTTTTCAACAGTTTTGCTTTCCACAGCAAAAGCAGTTCCCGCACACATAATAATTGCAAGCGCAATTCCAACAATCTTTTTCATTTTGTAAACTCCTTATATTCAGCATTTAAGCTGTAATAGATAAAGATTGTACCACACACGATTGTTCACCTAATGAAAATGTGAAAAATATTTGTATAAATTCACAAAGTTTTTTCGCTATATCGCTGCATAAACACCGATGGAGTCAGAACAAAGTTTTTACAGGAAAATGCTTGGTGTTGCCTGTTATTAGAATTGATTTTTTATCTTGGGAAGAAATGGTGACTGCATAAAATACAATATCTTTAGGGTCTGGTAAAATCTCTGTTAATGGAATCAAATCAGACGAGCTTACAGAAATTGACAAAATATATTCAATAAAATCTTCAAAATGATTTGGCTCTATTTTAAATTTTGGTCTTGAAAGAACTTGTTTATATTCCTCAACAATTTCCTTAGAAACAATTGGAATTATTTTTTGTGCACGAATAAGATTTAGGATTTTTACAACAGGCGATTCTTTGTTTCTTGTAATAAACGCAGAAACAAAAACATTAGTGTCAATTATTGCGTAGATTTTTCCTTGCTTCATTTATCTCTCCGTTTATTTCATCAAGGCTCATTTCTTTTACGTTATTTTTCTGTATATCATTTCTGATTGAATCAAAAACTGCGCCATCTTGAGCTTTTCCAGTTTTCATTTCAAAAGGGATTCCCTGAACTGCAATCATTTTTTTGAAGAATATTCGTATTGCTGTGGGCATATCTATTCCAAGGTCATTGCATATTGAGTTTGCTTCATTGCGTAAATTTGAGTCCATTTTTACCTGAACAAGTGTTGTTGTAGACATAACAATACCTCCGTATTATTTAACTATATATAATATATACTATACAATACGAAAAATCAAGTTTATTTTTTCCCACTTTTCGCGCTCTATTTGCTTTTCTTGTTCTTCTTGTTCATGCCGCAAATGTTTTTCTTCCAGTCATTTACAAGCCAGTCTGGTTCAACAGGCCTTGCGTTTTCTCCAAAAGAAAGAAGCCAATGCTCTATTGGAATCCACTGAGAAGATGTGAATGTCATTGTTGTTATTTCATTGTCGTAATCTTCTGTAAGAATTTGATCGTCTGCCCAGACACGCTCGTGAATGTAGTTGCGGGCTTCTTTGTAGAATTCTATTTTAAAGGAATAAGTTTCATCGTACTAAAAAGCGCCCCATCTGCCACATTCTGAATCTTCCACAAAGCGGTAGTTTTTTGGAAGTGCAAAATGAGTGTCTCTTTGCACAGAAAGCTCGTGTATTCTGCAAATATTGTAAAGCCTTGTTGCTTTTTCATCCCTGAAGTCTGAGGCGTATAAATAAAGCTGGCCCTGGTCTATCACTACCTGGTACGGCATTACGCGGCGGTGGTTCCTGCCAGGCTCCCATCTGCTTACGTAAGAAAAATCTAGAAAATAATTATTGTGGATTGCTTCCATTATTTCATCACAAGTTTCTTTTTCAAAAACAGGCTCTGGGCGTTTTGGAATAACTATGCGGTTCATAAATTCAAGCGCGTCCGATGAAGGAAAAAGTTTTTCTAGCAGTTTTGAAGTGTCCTTGAAAATTGAATCGTCTGAGTCAAACTGCATTAGAAGTTTTTTTACTATTGCAAGTTTTTCCAGCTCTTTTGAAGAGAGTGAATTTATTGGAAGATTGTAAGGCTCGCTGTAGTAATAGCCGTTTTGTTTTCTGTCATAGCACAAGGGCGCGCCTAAGCTGTCGTGCATATATTTTAAGCCGCGGTGCAATGTTGAAGCCGAGTATTTTCTGTCAGAAAGTTTTTCCCTTAGCTGCTTTAGAATTTCTTCAAACGGTGTTGTTTTTCCTGAGCTGACTATTGAATCAATTATTTTATACCTGTCTGTCTGAACATGTGTTGTCTTGTGGCTTTCTTCCGATTCTTTTTTCATTGCTTAAGCCTTTTCTTCAACAACGTTGTCGTCTTTTAGTTCTGACTTGTGCTTTATGCTGTAGATTAAAACGCCAAGGCACCAGAAGAATGTCGCTAGAAAATTATATACAATTGCAGCCCTTAAGCTTGGCACATACACCATTGAAATTAGGTAGCCGGAAAATCCTGTTATGCAGGCAACCATGTCTATTAAGTTGTCGTAAGAGGCACGCTGTTCCGAGCCTTTGAAAAACCAGGCGCGTGCTCCGTCAAAAATCTTGTCGCTTATTCCGCCAAAGAAAATGTACATTCCAAGCCCCAGCACCCAAAATATAAACATGTTAAGAGTTGCTTCTGATTATACAAAATATAAAACGCTTGCCACAATCTGCATAAGATAAAATGGAATTAGCAATGGCAAAAGTTTTTTGTTCCACTTAGACCAGGCAAGCCCTAGAAGAATTCCGCAGCCCCAGCCAATTATGCTTTGCAACGAAATTAGACGTGGTGAAAGTATTTCATACACTTCTTTTCCAATAACAGAAGAAGACATTCCTGTGAACAAGTAGTAAGTTGCGTTTGCTAAAAGAATAGGCCAGTATGCTTTTGCATCTTTTACAAGATTCATTTTTTGCATAAACAGTTTCTCCAAAAATTAAGTAAAAATTGCCCTACCTTCTTCCAAATGCTTCCAAGTTAGCAAGACCTCGCTTGAACTGTGGAATACGGGCGCACGCTGTTGTGTCCCAGCCGCTTCTGTCTCCGCGCTGAAGATAATGGTATGCAACACCCGCAATCATAGCGCCGTTGTCACCGCACAACTTTAATGGCGGGAAGATGCACTTTATGTCTTTGTGTTCCGCAAGCAAAGCACGCAGCCTTGAGTTAGCCGCTACACCGCCGCCCGCCACAACTGTCTTAATGCCGGTGTCTTCAACTGCACGAAGCAAACGAGAAATTAAAGTGTTGCACGCTGTCTCTTGAAAAGCCGCCGCCATATTCTCGTTAGTTTTTTCGTACCCTTCATTCCAGAACATGTCGCGCTGGTGAATTACAGCAGTCTTTAAGCCGCTAAAAGAAACATCATACCTGTGGTCGCCCTTGTCCAATTTTGGAACAGGGAAGCTTGCCGCCCTAGCGTCACCTTTTTGCGCAAGCCTGTCTATAATTACTCCGCCCGGGTAGCCTAAGTTGTAGAATTTTGCAACTTTGTCAAAAGCCTCGCCCACGCTGTCGTCAATTGTTGTTCCAAGAATTTCAAACTTGTCAAAGTCTGTGACCTTTGCAATTATAGAATGTCCGCCGCTTACCAAAAGCCCAATGTAAGGGTAAGAAATATCGTTCACCAAATGAGCCGCGTACATATGCCCCATCATGTGGTTTACTGCAATAAAAGGTTTGTTCGCCGCCCATGCCAAAGTTTTCCCAAAAGTAAGGCCTACTAAAAGCGAGCCCATAAGGCCCGGCCTGTTTGTAGCAGCAATTGCGTCAACGTCATCAAGCGTGAGTTTTGACTCAACAAGAGCCTGCTTTACTACAGGAAGAATCCACTCCGCGTGCTTGCGGCTTGCTATTTCTGGCACAACGCCTTTATAAATTTGATGGAACGGAATTTGAGTTGCGACCACATTGCTTAAGATTGTATGTCCGTCTTCAACAATGGCGCACGCTGTTTCATCACAAGAACTTTCAATTCCTAAAACTTTCATATGTACACTCCACTAATTTCATCAATAAACACATCATTTCCAAACTTGAGAAGGCAACGCAAACCTGTAGCCCTTCTCTCTTAAATACGGATACATGTCACGAAGCAATGCTGGTATAATATCAACAGACTTGTCCACGTGTCCGATTATTATAGCTTTTCCATTTTTATTTGCAATATCAAGGGCACGGTAAATTTGCTTTAGAACATCGTCCTTGTTCACAACATCATCAAGAAAAACATCACGCTGAAGAATCTTGAAATCACGTTCAAGGGCAGCTTGTGGCGCCATAGTAGCGCTTGTAGTTCTGCTGTCAACAAAATAAATTCCTTTTTCAGAAGCGACATCAAGAACTGTTCCAATTTTAATTACATCTTCTGTAATAAGCGAGCCTTCATGGTTGTTAAGCCCCGCAACAGGCCCTACCTCCGCAATGTTCTGCTTAACAATTTCCGCAACTTCATAAGTCGTCATGTTTGGAAGAATTGCCCCCGCCCCAGGATTTATCTTTAAATTTTCCGCCTGCATTGGCTGGTGAAGCATAACTTCTTTTCCAGAGGCACGTATAAAGTCAGCGCAGTCTTTTGAGTGAGGAAGCTTTGGAAGAACAGCAATTGCAAGAGGAAGCGGCAAGTCAGTGTAGCGCTTTACTTTTGAAACACTTTGCCCCGCGTCATCAAATATAAAAACCAAAGTGGCGCCAGGTTTTGCAAAAGGAATGTCGTATGGCACAACAGGAGCAGAAGGTTCTGTCGGTTTTGAAGGCTCCTCTTTTTTTATAGAAGGCTCGCTCTTTGGAACAACAATATTTTTTGAAGGCGATGTACTTTTACTTGAACTTAATGAATTTTGTTTTGCAGATGATATTTTTTTTTCTGAAGTAGATTTTGTTTTATTTGAACTTTCGCTGTTAGTTTCAGATGATTTTTTTTCTGCAGATGAGTCAGTCTTGCTTGTAGAAGAAGCATTGCTTGAAGTTTCAGATTCTGATTTCGAAGAAGATTTGCTTTGAGTTTTTGCACTTTTGTTGCTTGAAGAATTATCTGCCTGTTGTTTTTTAGAAGATTGTTTTAATAAGTTTTCAGACTCCTCTTTTTCCACAGAAGACTTTTGTTTGGCAAATTCAGAATTTTCTTTTTTGGGAGAATTCATAAAAACACTTGCCGCAAGAAGAGCCACACATGCAAGTGCAATAATGCCGGTGAACAAAGCCACACTGCTTTTATCAAGTTTGATTTTTGGTTTTCTAGAGCGAGTTGACTTTCTTTTTTTAGAAGAGCTTTTTTTTACAGAAGATTTTCTTTTTGCCGCAGACATACTTTTATTATAAAAAAAAACCGCCAGTCTTGCAACCAGCGGAAAATCAGGAAGACATGAACTAAACGAACCTCTAAAAAGAAGTTTCGCATGATTCCAAAATCAAGCAATCATGACTTCTTCTTCTGTAGCAACGGCAGCCTTCATGTAACGCAATGCACGGAACTCTATTTGACGAACAGTCTCTGCGCTTACTCCAAGAATATCACTGATTTCTCTTAAAGTTTTAACATGCACGCAGTTGTCAAAATTAAATCTGTACCAAATAACCTTCTGCTCTTTTTCTGGAAGAGAAGTCATAAGCGAGCGAATTATCTTTTTCTTTTCTTCAGTCATAACAATTGTCTCTGGAGAAAATGTTGTATCAGCAATTAAATCTGCCATTGTCATAAGACCGTCATCTTTGCACTCAACATCAAGTGAGCAAATTGAATAAGAATATATCATAATCTTTTTCATTTCTGTTTCCGGAACTTCAAGATAAAGCGCAAGTTCTGCTGAAGTCGCTTCATGCCCAGTCTGCTGGAAAAGATAAGACTGCGCCGCTTCTACACGACGGATCATTTCATCCTTCCTGTGAGGCAATGAAATAATAGCGCAACGGTTGTTTAAATAACGTAACATGTATTGCATAATCCAGGCGTATGAATAAGTTGAAAATCGAGTTTTAAAAGTTGATGAAAATTTATTTGCAGCAGTCATAAGCCCCAAATTGCCTTCTTGAATTAAATCCATAATGCTTACTTTAGAAGTATTGAATTTTCTAGCAACGCTAACAACAAGACGCAAATTTGAGTTGATAAGTTTAGTGCAGGCTGCTTTATTTCCTGACTGAATTTTCTGTGCCAAAACCTGCTCTTCTTCTGCTGTAAGCAAAGGATACTTCTGAATCTGACTTACATAATTACTAAAAATTTCTTTTTCCATAACAAACCTCTTTTATTCAAAAGGATTCTATACAATGCATGTGCCTTATATACTGAATATATAGCATACAGCGTGCCAATTTCTAAATTTTAGAGATATTAGTCAGTTTTGAGTATTTTGTTTAAAACTATTTTATTTCTTTATATTATATATAGTTATAATTTTATTTAACCGCATTTTAACACAAAATTCTTTAAAAACAATGTTTTTTATGATTTTTTTTCGTTTTTTTTTCCATTTTTTTTGTCTACTTTTCAATACATTTAGCAGTCTACTTTTTAATACGTCTACTTTTGTGCAATCATAATATGCTATAAATGTGCACTTTTATACACATAGGCACTACAGGTTGTGGTGGAAGTCTAATCGTCAATTGTTCAAGGATGCGTTTCATTCTTGCAAAGAGTGTAAGCACAGGACGTGCGCGCTAATTTGAGAAACACAAATACATGGATGCGTTTCATTCTTGCAATGAATGTAAGCACAGGACGTGCGCGCTAATTTGAGAAAGAAAAATACATAAATGCGTTTCATTCTTGCAATGAATGTAAGCTCAGGACGTGCGCGCTAATTTGAGAAACACAAATACAAGGATGTATTTGTGTTTCTCAATTGACTGGAACACCGTAAATAGATAAAATAACTTATTATGAAACCAACACTAATCAAGGATTTATTAACCTCCGCTCCAGACGGCAGAACAGTAACAGTTTGCGGATGGGTACGCACTTTGCGCGATTCAAAAAACTTAGTCTTCGTTCAAGTCAACGACGGCTCATGCTTTGCAAACATACAGCTTACATTTGACAGAAACGCACCATCAGAAGGCGCTGATTTATCTTCTATAAATAACGAACTTTCTAAAGTCACAACAGGCTGCTCTATAAAGGCAACTGGAAAAATCATTCCGTCACCTGCAAGCGGACAGGCTGTTGAAGTAACACTTGTTACTCTTGAAGTTTTAGGCGTTTGCCCAACAGAGACATACCCTTTGCAGAAAAAAGCAACTTCCATGGAATTCTTAAGGGACAACGCTCATCTTAGGGCAAGAACTAACACTTTTGGCGCTGTCTTTAGAATGAGAAGCCAAATGGCGATCGCGCTCCATACTTTCTTCCAGGAAAGAGGCTTTGTATATATCAACACACCAGAAATCACTTGCTCGGACGCAGAGGGCGCTGGTGAAATGTTCCAAGTGACAACACTTTCTCTTGAAAAGATTGCAGAGCTTGGTGTAAAAGCAGGCGCTAAGGGAATGGATCCTTCAAAGGCGGCAGACTTGGTTGACTACAGCAAGGACTTCTTTGGCAAAAAGGCAAACCTCACAGTAAGCGGTCAGCTTGAAGCGGAAACACTTGCGACAGCACTTTCTAGAGTGTACACATTTGGACCAACATTCCGTGCGGAAAATTCAAACACTCCACGCCACCTTTCAGAGTTCTGGATGTGCGAGCCAGAGATGGCATTTTTTGACTTGTTCGACGACATGGACCTTGAGGAAGAATTCCTTAAATATATGCTGAACTGGGCAGTTACAAAATGTCCAGAAGACATGGCTTTCTTTGAAAAAAGAATTCAGCCAGGCGTTACAGCGCAGCTTAGGCACGTAATTGACACTCCGTTTAAGAGAATAACTTACACAGACGCAGTTAAAGAGCTTGAGCCATACAACGACAAGTTTGAGTTCCCAATTGAATGGGGCAAAGAGCTGCAGACAGAGCATGAGCGCTATTTAACAGAGCAAATTTTCAAAAGCCCAGTTATGGTGTATAATTATCCTAAGGACGTAAAAGCCTTCTATATGAAGCAGAATGATGACGGAAAAACAGTCCGCGCTGTTGACGTTCTAGTTCCAGGCCTTGGAGAAATTACAGGAGGCAGTGAGCGTGAGGAAAACTACGACAAGCTGCTTAAAGTATGCGAAGAGCGCCATATGGATATGACAAATTACCAGTGGTACCTTGATCTTCGTAGATTTGGTTCTGTTCCACATTCAGGATTCGGCTTGGGATTTGCACGCCTGCTAAGATATATAACCGGTATGGCGAACATACGCGATGTTATTCCTTTCCCACGCGCACCAAAACTTGCGGACTTCTAATTTTTTTTACAAACAAGGGAGAAGTTAAATGGAAGAGCATCACGACAACCCAGTCTTTGGCAGAAAAGTATTTTTCTTAAATCCTCCGTATTCAATCAAGAAGGTTGTTCTTGGTAAACTGCAGGAATTGGAATACGAAATTTATGTCATTGACGACTACCGTGATGCTAAAAACATTTTGCGACACTACAAGGACAGCATATGCTTTATAAATGTAGACGAGCAGCTTTCTCCTGACGCTTGGTTTAATTTTATAACATCGTTTGAAAAAGACGAATCATTAAAATCAATTTTTCTTGGTATAATTTCAGAACGAATAAAAAAGGCTGACAAAGACATGTTCTTGCTAAAGGCAAACATACCAGCTGGCTTTATTTCTTTATTAGGAAGTTTAAACGACATAACTGCAACACTTCAGGGCATTCTTGAAATAAACGGCGCTAAGGGCAGAAGGCAGTATGTCCGTGCGCAATGTGCTGCTGACAAAACAGCAATGCTTTTTTACACAAGCAACGGCAAAATGTACCAGATGAAGCTTTTGGACATAAGCTCTGTTGGCTCTGCTGTAATTCTTCCTTTCCAATACAAGGACTTGGTTCAGCCAAATTCAATTATGCGTGAAGTAACACTTACTCTTGGAACAAAGCAAGTGCAACTAAGCACTGCTGTTTTTGCAGTAAAAGAAAGCGAGAAGTTTTTAACGCTTGTGCTTTTATTTTTAAAGGGGACACCTTTTACAACAAGGGCGATCATTAGGGACTTTGTGTTTAACACTTTTAATAAGGAAATGATATCTGCAATTACCGGTGAAAAGAAAGACGACACAGATTACAATTTAAAACCTTCTGATGATAAAAAAAAAAATGACGCGTTCTTAATCGACATAGATGACACAGAGCTAAAGGATGAGGACATTCACATGCCACCTTCTTACGACGGAAAAATAGAAGATCTTACAATGACAGATCTTTTCTAAAATGAGAAAGAACAAAATTTCAAAGGGCAATATCAAATCTCATAATAAAAAAAACACAGCAAATTCTTCTGGCAAAAGAAAACGGAAATTCACATTTGTGACAATTCTTCAGTCAATTTATCTTACAGGGAATTTTTATTTTGCGAACAATCTTGTTTCATCAGCTTCAGCTTGTGCGTTTGGCTTTTTGTTTTCATTCATTCCTACAATAATGATGATTCTTGTGGTTTTAATAAGAGTGCTGCACGCTTCTCCAGAGACGGTGACATCTTTTTTAAATTCACTCCAAATATTTTCTTCAACATTTGACCTTAATCATTTAGTCACTTCAATTACATCAGTTACAAAAATAACCAACTTCGAGATTGTGCTCGCATTTGCTATTATTTGGATGGCACGAAGATTTTTTAGCTCTGTAATGAACAGCCTTAACTCAATATTCAAAACAGTTTCTAAACCACGGCCTGTCTTTTCACAGATTTTAATTTTTGCAGGAGAGGCTGTAATTGTTGTTGCAATGGCTAGCATAATTTTTGTAATGATTTCTTTTAAAGCCCTTCACAAGACAATGTTTTTTGAAACAATGTTATTAAGATTTCCAAAATTGCTTGGCTCATTTTCTTCATTGATTGTTTCAACTGTGCCTATTATTTTAATTTGGCTCATAACAATGCTTTTTTACAAGGAAGGCAGCGGCTCAAAACCTACTTGGGCTTTATGCGCCATAACTTCAGGCGGCTGCGCGTTCTGCTTCTGGGTGTTTCAAAGGCTTATGGGGCTTTTTATCAACGTGAACAGATACAACCTTTTGTACGGAGTTTTAAGCAATGTGATTGTATTGCTGATTGAAGTTTACTTTTTCTTTATGCTGTTTTTGTTTTTTGCCCAGTACATTTTTGTGTTTCAATTTTTTGACATTTTGCTTTTGGGCGAGCTTTATGTTCTTCCAGACAGGGACGACACTTCTGTCATGTCAACAGTAAAGAGGCTTCTTTTTATACGGCCTGACTATTTAATGAACAAGGATGTGAATGTAATACACAGAAAAAAGGGCGAGTATATTTATAGAAGCGAAGACACAGACACTTGCGCATATTATATTTCAAGGGGCACTGTTGAAATTATTCGCAAGAACAATCTTACTTTTATTGACAGGGGCAAATTCTTTGGCGAAGAGTCCTGCATTTTAAATGATTCAAGAAACGAGGACGCAAAAGTCCATACAGATGTTGAGCTTGTGAAGATTTCAGGCGACACTTTCTTAGCGCTTTTGGAGAAAAATCCAGAGGCAAGCAGAAAGGCGCTGTCTCAAATAAGCTCTTACTATGCTAAAGTTTATGGACTAAGAGACGGTTTTCGTCTATAATGCTGATTAAAATTTTTTGTGTGGAGCAAGTATGACCAAGTACATTTTTATAACAGGCGGTGTTGTAAGCGGGTTAGGCAAAGGAATTGCAGCAGCATCTATTGGGCTTATTTTAAAAAGCCGCGGTTTAAAAGTTGTAAACCAGAAATTCGACCCTTATTTAAACATTGATCCAGGCACAATGAACCCTTACCAGCACGGCGAGGTTTTTGTAACAGACGACGGTGCGGAAACAGACCTTGACCTTGGCCACTACGAGCGTTTTACTGACGCTACCCTTTCCCAGAGCAGCAACACTACGGCAGGACGCGTTTATCTTGCGGTGTTGAACAAAGAGCGTGAGGGCGGCTTCCACGGCGGAACTGTTCAGGTTATTCCAAACATCACAGAAGAAATTTTACGCCGTATGCTTCTTTCAACTACAGAAACAAATGCCGATGTTATTATTACAGAAATTGGCGGCACTGTAGGCGACATTGAATCATTACCTTTCATTGAGGCAATCAGGCAGATTAAATATAAAGTTGGAGAAGAGAACTGCTGTTACATTCATCTTACACTTGTTCCTTACATAAAAAAAGCTCAGGAAATAAAAACAAAGCCAACACAGCACTCTGTAAAAGAATTGCAGGCTTTGGGCATTCAGCCAAACATCTTAATGCTAAGAACAGAAGTGCCGCTTACTGACTCAACAAGAGAAAAGCTTGGCTTGTTCTGCAACGTTGACACTGATTCTGTTATTCAAAATCTTAACGCTAAATCAATTTACGAAGTTCCTCTTAACATGGAAAAAGAAGGGCTTGGAAAAGCTGTATGCAAGGCTCTTGGAATTGAGAACACAGAGACGCATCTTGAAGACTGGGCAAAAATGGTTGACAGATACAATCATCCTGAGCAGCACATTACAATTGCGCTTGTTGGAAAATACATTGAGCTTCATGACGCGTACCTTTCTGTTGTGGAAAGCCTTACACATGGCGGCATAGAAAACAAAGCAGATGTTACTGTTGACTGGATTGACGCAGAAAATCTTACTGATGATTCTGTGACAGCTGAGCGTCTTAAAAACGCAGACGGCATTATTGTTCCAGGCGGATTTGGCTCACGTGGAATTGAAGGAATGATCAGGGCCGCAAAATACGCACGCTTAAATAAAGTGCCGTACTTTGGAATATGCCTTGGAATGCAGATTGAAGTTATTGAATATGCGCGCGATGTTTTAAATTTCACAGACGCAAATTCTACAGAAATAAACAAAGACACAACTCACCCTGTAATAGACTTGATGCCAGACCAGACAGGCAAAATCTTGGGCGGAACATTAAGGCTTGGAAAGTACGAATGCAAGGTTACTCCAAACACTCTTACTTCACAGGCTTATGGAACAACAACTGTTTGGGAACGCCACCGCCACCGCTATGAATTTAACAACAAATACCGTGACGACTTGATTAAAGCAGGACTTATTGTTGCAGGTGTAAATCCAGAGCGCGACTTGGTGGAAATTTGCGAAGTGCCAAACCACCCGTGGATGCTTGGAGTGCAGTTCCATCCAGAGTTCAAAAGCAGACCTAACAGGGCGCAGCCTTTGTTCAGGGAATTTATAAAAGCAAGCTGTGTTAACAATAAAAAAAATAAGAAGTAGCTAGTAGAATGCACCGCCGTAAATTCGACGGTGTTTTTTGTTTGTGAAGCAATATCATTCAGACAGAGTTTATTATTTAGACAGCAACTGTCATTCCGACCGCAGCGGAGGAATCCGCTTAACTTATATATAGGAGATTCTTAATGGAACGTTCAAAAATTGTAGTGCTTGATTTTGGAAGCCAGTACGCGCACCTTATTGCAAAAAGATTCCGTATGCTTGGCTACTATTCAGAAATTGCGCTTCCTTCTGCACCTGTTGAAACCTTTGAAAACACAAAGGGAATTATTATGAGCGGCGGGCCTGCCTCTGTTTACGATTCGAATGTTCCAGAGTTCAATGAGAAGATTTTAACTTTAGGGCTGCCAGTTTTGGGCCTGTGCTATGGACATCAGCTTATGGCAAAATGCTGTGGAGGCAATGTTAAAAAAGCTGAAGTTGGTGAATTTGGAATTGCGCATCTTAACGTAACTGAAGAAGGAAAAACCTCACCTCTTTTTAACGGAGTGGAATTTCCAACACAAGTTTGGATGAGCCACCAGGACGAAGTTTCTTCTGCTGGAGAAGGCTTCACTGTAATAGGCTCAACTAAAGACTGCAAAAACGCGGCTCTTCAAAATTTATCAAAGAAAATGTTCTCCTTGCAATGCCACTGCGAAGTAAAAGACACACCTCAAGGCAACAAAATTTTTGAAAACTTTGCAAAGTTCTGCGGCATGGAAAAAAACTGGGACGAAGATACTGTTCTTAATTTAATTCTAGGAAATATAAAGCAGCAGGCCGGCGACAAAAACGTTCTGCTCTTTTTAAGTGGCGGAGTTGACAGCACAGTTGCGTTCGCTCTTTTAAACAAAGCGCTTGGCCAGAACAGGGTGCTAGGGCTTCACATAGACAACGGCTTTATGAGAAAAGATGAAAGTAAAAATGTTGCAAAAAATTATCACGCGCATGGATTTACAAACTTCATTTCTAAAGACGCAAGCGACTCTTTCTTAAAGGCAGTCTACCATCTTTCTGACCCTCAGCAAAAACGCATGGCTGTTGGAGAAAACTTCATTACAGTAAGGGACGCAGTTGTAGCAGAGCAGAAGCTTGATGAAAATAAATGGATGCTCGCGCAAGGCACACTCTACCCTGACATCATTGAATCTGGCGGAACAAAAAATTCCAAGACAATCAAAACTCACCACAACAGAGTTGAAGGCATACAAAAGCTAATTGCAAAGGGCTTGATTATTGAGCCGTTAAAAGATTTGTACAAAGACGAAGTAAGGAACATTGGCAAGAAGCTAGGGCTAAGCAGCGATCTAGTTATGCGTCACCCGTTTCCAGGCCCAGGCCTTAGCATTAACGTGTTGTGCTCAGACGGCAGCATGGCAGAAAAAGACAAGTCTGATTTTGAAAAGGCAAAAGAAGAAATTCAAAATGTAAAGCTAGACATGTTCTGCGAAAAGTGCAGCGCTTCCCTTGCAAGGCAGGTTCTTCCAGTTCGCTCAGTTGGAGTACAAGGCGACTTTAGAACATACCGATTTCCTTCAGTCCTTACATTTGAAAAGTTAGAAAACGGCTTCTACCATCTTCCAAAAAACTGGAGCAAGCTAGAGGACGCTTCTAGTGAAATTACAAACAGCTGCTCTTTCATAAACAGGTGCATAATCAAACTGTACCAAAATCCAAACGCAAAAGACTCAGACTTTACTTTGCAGGAAGGCTGGTGCGACAAACGCCGCCTTGACCAGACACGCGAAGTTGACAACATTGTTTTAACAGAGCTTCACAACACCGGCTGGTACGACAAGATTTTCCAGCATTTGACAATCAACTTGCCTTACGCTTCTTCAAAAGAGAAAGCTAGCTTTGTGCTGCGTCCTCTTTGCAGTGAAGATGTAATGACCGCAAGGTTCGCTCAGCTTCCAAAAGAAATGCTTGAAAAAATTGTAGCGCAAATTGCAGAGCTGCCTTTTGTAGACGCGGTGTTCTTTGACTTGACAAACAAGCCGCCGGCAACTTTTGGCTGGGAGTGATTTTAGTTTCTTACAAAAAAATTAATTAGGAAGAAGAAAGAATGAACATTTTTACAACAATACTACAGCTTTTAGGAAGCCTTGCATTTTTACTTTACGGCATGAACATGATGAGCGACGGCATTCAAAAGAGCGCTGGCAAAGGACTGCAGGAAGCGCTTGGCTTTATGACAGGCAACCGTTTTGCAGGATTTCTAACAGGCCTTGTTCTTACAATGATTATTCAATCTTCTGGCGCAACAACTGTAATGGAAGTTACATTTGTAAACGCCGGCCTTATGACGCTAGAGCAGTCTGTTGGCGTAACTCTTGGCGCAAACATAGGAACAACAATCACAGCTTGGATCGTTGCGTTGTTTGGCTTCCACTTCAACATTGAGACTTTTGCAATTCCAATCTTTGGCTTGGGATTCTTCCTTACAACTTTTAAAAAATGGAAGAAGCAGAACTTGGGCGAAGCAATTATGGGCTTTGGACTTTTGTTCATAGGGTTAAGCTGGCTTTCTAAAACAATCAGCCCGGAAAACGGAGCGCTTAACTTTTTGCAGCACTTCTGCGACTACGGAATATGGAGCATTTTAATAGGCGTTGTTGTCGGCATAATAATCACTGCTTTGATTCATTCATCATCAGCGGAAACTGCAATTGTAATAACAATGGCTTACAACAATTTAATCACTTGGGAATTTTCAGCAGCGCTTGTTATAGGCAGCAACATTGGCTCAACTATAGACGCAATCTTGGCTTCAACAAATGCAAAAACTGACGCAAAACGAGCGGCACTTGTGCATGTTCTTTTCAACGTGGCGACTGTAATTCTTGCCATAATTTTCCTGCATCCTCTTCTTTATTTAGTTGACATTATTGTTCCAGGCACTCCACAAGAAAACATCACTTTCCATATAGCAATGCTTCATACAGTTATAAAAACAATCACTGCCTTGCTCTGCCTTCCAATCACAAAACAAATTGCGCATCTTGTAGAAAAATTAGTAAAAGCAAAACCTGATGAAACTCCAGATGTCTACAAGCTTGAATTCAATGAGACTGGTGGAAAGGAAAACGCAGCTTCTTACATAATCAGAGTTGAAAAAGAAATAAGCAACATGACTGTTCTTGTTACAAAAATGTTTGAGCGTATTCAGGGCGGCTTTGCAGACAGAACAGATTCCTTTATTGCGGACAACCTGCCTGTAATAGAAAAGCAGGAAGACTACGCTGATCAAATGAAGGAACAGATTACAAAATATTTAATCAACTGCTCGCGCCTGCCGTTAAGCGAAGGTCAAGCAAACAGCCTTTCTGTAATGCAGCAGATAGTTGACGATTTGGAAGAAATGACAGACGACTGCTTCAACGTAGGAATCACTTTAAAAAAATCAATTGACAAGAACATGAAATTTTCTAAAGAAGACATGGACCGTCTTGGACCTTACATAGACCTTGCACGTCAGTTCATGTACTTTATACGCGACAACATAAACAAGCACTTGGACTCAGAAAAGCTTTTAATAGCAAAAGAAATAGAAAACCAAATTGATGTGTTCCGCCACAACTTAAAAAAAGTTGCAAGAAAACGTTTGGAAGCAGGTGCGGATGTAAAGTCAGAGCTTTTGTACATTGACCTTGTTCGTCAAATAGAAAAGTTCGGCGACCGTGCCTACAGCATAGCGAACGCGCTTGGACAAATATAAAAATAACTATTACAACAAACAAATATAAAAAACAAGTTTTTTTTAACGCTTTTACAAAAGGCAATAATAATGTAAAATACGCTTTATGAAAAACTTGTGCGTAAAATTTGCGGCCGTCAGCTGCGTATTATTTTTATTTTCACTAGCCGGCTGCTCCAAATCAGAAAAGCAAATTATAAATTCAGAAGGCGCTTTAGACATACAGCCAAAGGAAACTTCACAAAAAGAATCGCAGACAACAAAAACTTGGAACAATTCAGACGGTGTTATCTGCGTCCTGCTTGGATACGGATTCAATGACAAAACTTTTGACGAAGAAACATTTACAAATCTTTCAAACGAATTTGGTCTTGAACAAAACGGAGGCTTAATTTGTCCGCTAGTCTACCCTGACGATTTTAAAAAAGGAAATTCCGCACGCATTTCAGAACTTTACTACATGATAAATGAAAAGAACATAAAGGGCATTCTGCTTTTAGGCGCGCCAGAAAACACAAACAGTGTCTTGGCACGCATTCAGGACGACTGGAACGGCAAACCGCCATACCCTGTGTTCTCACTTTTTCCACAGGACGACGTTCTTGGCATGGAAGCAACATGCGACTTTGTCCTAGACTACGAACGCTCTGCAAAAGAAGATGTTCTTAATGAAGAAACAACACAGTCTATTGACGAAAACATAGAAAAAATCTTAATCAACTCAGTGCGCTACATTGCGGAACTTCCAGCGGCTCTTCCATTAGACAAAGATCTTTCTACCCACGTTCAGCAAATTGTTGGAGAAGACAAAAAAGTCCGCCGCTTTACAGACAGCGAAACTGGCCTGCAGTCAATGAATCATTTTGTAATAGAGAAAGTGCAAAAAAAATGAATTCATTTAAACAAGACAAATCAAATCTGATTGGCTCAGAAAAAGACATAATGGCTCTTGCTAAAAAAGACAATGCAAAAATTCTTGTTGTCTCAGACTCGCATGGAAATTATCACACATTGCAGCACATTCTGCAAAAGAAAGGCTCCACTTGCGACGCGCTTGTCTACTGCGGTGACGGCACAGGGGATATTGCAAACTGCTTAAATAGAGCAATTGAAGATGAAGAGTTTGCAAAAAACATACCGTCTGTAATTTCAATAGTTGAAGGCAACGGTGACTCTAACATGTACCCCTTTTCAAACCCAGCCTACTATAAAAATAAAAAAGCGCCAGTGTACATAGAATACTCAATTCCTATTATGCAAACATTTGAAGCCGCCGGCCATAAAATATTTTCAACTCACGGCCACAGGTTCTGCCTGTCAGATTTTGACTCACAATACAGCAGCTTTGAAACATTAGAAAACGCCGCTAAAAAAGAAGAAGCAGACATAATTTGCTACGGACACACCCACATAGCGTTAGCACAAGAAACGCCCAGCGCACTTATATTAAATCCCGGAAGCTGCACAAGGCCTCGCGGTGGACAGCTCCCAAGTTTTGCAATAATCAATTTAACAAAAAACATAAGCTATTACAGTTATGCCTTTTTTGAAGTAACACAATCAGGCGACTTTCCTTTATACGACCCAAGCCTTTAACTTAAAACTTAAACCCATACGAATCATGGCCCGGGTAAATCAAAGTGCCTCGTGGAATAATCTTATCAAGTGTATGTAAACTTTGCTGCATCAATATTTCATCTCCACCAGGCAAATCAGTTCTGCCGTATGATTGGTAAAACAAAGTATCTCCAGAAATCAGCACACCATTTTTTTTATCATAAATGCAAACAGAACCAGGCGAATGTCCCGGAGTGTAAATCACGCTCCACTCACCAAGAGCTTCTTTTGTCTTGCAACTAAAACTGTCAGTTAAAAAACATTCGGCAAGAGTCTTACCGTCAGCTAAAAAAGAAGTAGGCTCTGGAAGATTAGACACCGCTGGAATAAAACCTTCAAAGCTCATTGCGTAAAGGCTCTCTGACTGCAGCACGCCGCTGTTACGCCCAATAAACGCCGCGTCATTTTTATGAATCGCAATCTGAATATTAGGGTAGCAGTCAGCTAAATGAGTAAGCCCCGCAACGTGGTCAAAGTGCCCGTGTGTCTGAACAACAGCAACAGGGTTAAGCTTTTTCTCTGACAAAAACCTTGTTACTTCATTCTCATCGCCGCACATCTTGCACGCGCCGCAGTCAACAATAAAAACATCAGGCCCGTTCAGTGGAACAACATAAGTGTTTACACAAAGCGGGCCTGTATGGATAACATTCATAGTCATCAATATAATTCACTCTTTATTTCAAACTAAATAATTAGAGCCGGCATTGCCAGAACCAAAGTGAGACTTAACCTGCCCGTCATCTGTTGTTTCAGAAAAAGGCTTCTCTGCCGCAACATCAGCTGGCTTAGAGACAGGCGCAGTCTTCTGCTCGGAAGCAAACGCTTTCTGCTCTGCCGCAATCTTTGTCTCTTCAGAAGACTCAGAATGCACAGAAGAAGAATCATTAGAAACATTCTCTGGAATTCTTTCATCTTCATTTGAAACATTAGAATCAGCAGGACTAGAAGTTGAATTATTATCAACAGGCGCTGAATAATTAGAAGGAGTTACATTTCCAGCATCATTTGATTTTGCATTGTTCAAATCAGAAGCGCCATTCTCTTCGTTATTGTCCTCGTCGCCCTCTTCTCTTTGTCTAGAATAGCTAACGCTCAATTTTCTTCCACGGTAGTCGTAGCCGTTAAGAGCCGCAATAGCTTTTTCGCAGTCTTCAGTAAAAAGCTGAATGAATGAATAGTTTGCAAGCACTCTAATGTCGCCAATTCTTTCTCTTTCAAGGCCAGCAACGCTAACTAAAAGTCCAACCAAATCCCTTGGGTAAACACGACGGTTTCTTCCAATGCCAATAAAAATAGTTGTTGCAAGGCTAGCATCTATCTGCACACGAGGCGCACGTTCTGTATGTTCAGCTTCATGCTCAACAGAATGTTCTGAATGTTCAGAGCGGTCAGAACGGTCGGCAAACTTTTCTGTTTTATCATTGCGTGAAGGCCTCTGAGTTCTTTCATTTCTACGGTCAAAAGAGCGGTCGTTTCTGTCATGAGAAAAACGCTCATTTTTGTTAAAACGGTTTCCACGGTAGCCACAGTTCGCCTGTTTTACAAGGTAGGCCGCAACATACATTCTGCGTGAAAAAGGAATATTCTTTTTAAAAAGTTTTTTAAGAGTGTTAAGAGAATCTGGATCACTGTCAGACTCAACACGGCTCAACACATCTTTCAAGTAAGATGAAATCTGCTCTTCATTAATAACATTTTCTTGTTTGTTATAAGACATAATTTTACTCCTGTGGAAACATAAAATAAAATGCTTCCTAAAAAAATCCGCCTAAGCGGTAATTAAAAGGCTATAGACAGCTTATTACAACGTAAGAAAAGCTGTTGCGCAGTAAATAATTATTTACCACTCGCCCTTGCATAAATCTGCCACAAAACCAGACCCTATTTTTTCAAAACCGTATTGGTTCAATAAAGGCACCATAGTCTTGGGGATAATTGTATTCGCAATTAAAATCCATTGAACACCGCAGCTTCTTAAACCTGCAAGGCATCTAGAAAACAACTCTTTGCCTATGCCAAGTCCTCGGTAGTTCTGTAAAACAAAGAAATCAGTAAGAGTCACCGTTCTCTTTGAATAGGACGGACAGCTTGAAACTAAAACGCAGCCAGTAAATTCCTCATCAAGATTATGGCAAACAAATCCATATTTATCCTCAGAAGAAGAAAAAGAAGAAAGCCTATTCACCATTTCGGCAACGGCATCTCCAATTTCACCAGCAAACTGTTTCTTATATTCCTCCGCCAAAAAACCTGCTGTACTTTCAACATCATTCCTGTCCTTAACAGAATCATATTGGCTAAACACAAAGTCATTCTGAACAAGCTCATCAACCTCTTCAACATCATCTGTATTCAAAGCATCAAGCTTCTCAAGACCCCATGACTCGCGCAGGCCGTTGTACCATTCAATCACACGCATCTTCATTTTAGAATCTTTATAAAAATGAAACTTACGCTCAACTTCAGGGTACGACTTCAACACATCTTTAAAATTTCTGAACACCCCCCTTCCGCTCACAAGCACATTCTTAAGTTCCGCACGTGCAAACGGAGAATGCAAGCCCTCAGTAAAAGAATCAAGCAGCTCATAACCGTCGCCGCTAGACCACACTGGAAGCTCGTAAAAATTATCATCATCTACACAGGCGTTTTCCGGCAGCTTATCTTTAAGCTCCGAATCCCACAAAAGAGAATCCTGTGGAACAACAATGCAATTCTTAGCGCTGACCATGCGTTTGCAATTCTGGTCTTCCATTGAGAATAAAATATCATCAATTAGTGAATCAGACAGTTCAAAAACCATAGTCAGTTAACGGAAAAATCTATTTTAATTCAGAACGCTTTGTAACAACTTTGCTAATCAAACCGTACTTAACAGACTCATCAGCGTTAAGCCAATAGTCCCTGTCAGTGTCTTTTGCAACCTGATCAATAGACTTGCCTGTTTCCTTAGAGATAATTTCATTCAACTTAGCGCGAGTTTTAGCAAGTTCTGCGGCATGAATTTCAATATCAGTCGCAACGCCCTTCATTCCGCTAGAAGGCTGGTGAATTAAATAATGGCTGTTTGGAAGCCCCATTCTGCGCTCTTTTGGAGAAGCAAGCAAAATCAAAGAAGCCGCGCTTGCAATAAGGCCCATGCCAACAGTGTAAACAGGAGCATTTATAAAACGGATAGTGTCAAAAATAGCAAAACCCGCGTCAACATCTCCTCCTGGGCTGTCAATATAAATATAAATAGGCTTGTTTCCATCAGCCTCAAGAATCAAAAGCTGGCGAACAATCTTCTCAGCCAAATCCTCGTTTATTTCACCGCTCAACAAAATCTGCCTAGTCTTAAGAAATTTCTCAGCAAAAGGATCTGGCATTGCTCCCTTAGCCTTCTTTTCATCCTCTTCATCGCAATAAGTTTTTTCAAATGAGTATTTCATTTCAGCTCCAACATTCAAATAAAATAACCTGTCAAACAAAACAGGAACAGCAAAAACCGTCTCTATTATAATACTGAAATTTCACGCAATTGTCCATTCAAACTCAATAAAAAGTAAAAAACAGAAACATTCTAAAGAACAAGAGAAACAGAACGCATATAATTAGGCAAATCAACACATTCAGGAACATCAAGCATAGGCTCCCCGTCAACATCAAAATGAACACGGCACGCGCCAGAAGATCTAGGACCTTCAATTCCCTTTCTTCCGTGGTAAAAATTCCAGACAAGCCCTGTCTTATCAATCAAATAAGAATTATGCCCAGTTCCAAACTGCCCATCAAAAGACCTAGAAGACATAATAGGAAAGTTGCTCTTCACCCAGTTTTCAGGCTTCAGAACATCAGTATTATCAATATGACGCAAAAGCCCCACTGTATAAGTAGAATCAATAGCCGCAGCAGAATATGTAACCATAAGCTTTTCTTCAACACGCAAAGCATAAGGGCCTTCAACAACAAAAGTATGGTTGTTTTCCCAACTATATTCAGGTTTAGTCAAGCAAACAGGATCTGTAATCAACTTCCAAGGCTCATTTTCATCAACTTGCGCAATATAAAGCCATGCACCTAAATCAGAAGGCAAAAACCTTCTTTGAGACCAAACAGCATACCACTTATTTTTATCAAAAAAAACAGTCATATCCAAAGAAATAACATTGCCAGCATCACAAAGAGGCGTCCCGTCCTTCTTGCAAACTAAATGCGGCCTAGACCAATCCTCAGCGCACAAAGGATCTCCATTATCTTTAAGACACATAACACGGCTCTCTTCCCTAAAAAACTCCCCATCCGTAGCTGCATGAAAAATAAAAAGCCTTCCACCAATCACATGAAACTCAGGAGCCCAAAGCAGCCCTTTTATATCATCATACATCTCAGAATCAATCAAAATCTTTTCTTCCGCAAAAGCCACACCTTCCAAAGTATCAGACTTTCTAATAAAAAGAGAATGATTTCCGTCAGCATCATTAGTCGCAATAAAATAATACTTACCATTCCACAACATGCAGCAAGGATCAGCCCTGTTTACAGCAAAAGGAAACTCAAAATGCCCCTGAACAACAGATCCATGCAAAACCTTACCATGCAAAACATCAGTCGCGCCGCCATTTTCATAAAGCTCCCTCTTATAGCGCAAAATATCCTCTTCATTCCACAAAACAGGCCTCTTCACAAAAGTCCCGTCAGAATACTCCGCAACAGCCTTAACTTTATCCACATTAGAAAGCGCAACACTTTCATTTTCACAAAAAAGAGAAACTTTTCTGCAAACAGGAACAAGAAGCTTCTTTAAAACATACAAAGCCGCATCATCAGAAACAGAAAAAACATTTCCTGGAACAACCCCCTCAATACAGCCAACACATTCTGCAGAAAAAGAAGAATCAGGAACAGGGGATGAACCGCACAAACAAGCCGACTTATACAAACAAGAAGACTCCGCGTTCAAAATCTCATCAAACACAGAAGTCTTCACTTCAAGCCACTCATTTCTTTCATTTTGCCAGCACAATAAATAGCAATCAGAATCTTTGCAAAAAACACAACGAACATTATGAACAAAACCCTTCTCTTGAATTCTAAGAAGTCCAGCCTCCTCAAAATGCACAAGATCACGGCTTTTAAAAAACAAAACGCAACCCTCGCCCTCAACATCATTTCCACCGTCAGCTTCAGTCCTAACAGCAGCCAAGCAAAGATCACCATCAGAAGAAAAAAATCCCCATGGCTCCTTCAAACACTTAGCCTTTAGCGACCCATCTTCATTACAAACAGCCTTCGCAAAAACAATTCCCTCGTTATGATGAAGCGGCAAAAACTTACCCAAAGACTCATACGCAAAATGAACACTGTATGCCATCTTCACGCCATAAACATTATCATCACAAGGCGTTCTTGTATAACAAAGCATCTTCATAAAAACCTCACAAAAAAACTGAATACATACTACAATCAAATATAAAGGCCAACAATAAGATTTTTTCTCTATGTTTTTTCTGGACGTAGCACTGTTCAAATTCTGCCGGCAAGCCGGACCTTCATTTTTCATCGGGCTTTACGCGCTTCCGCATTCGCTCCATTCTTCCGCTCTGCTCCAGAACTGCTCCGCAGGCGCTACAATCCCGAGTAGGCTTAATTTTCCACATATCCAAAAACAATTAATAATTTTCTTTAATTATTTTCTCAAATTTTTGGTAATTTCTGAAATTCAAAACATATATCTATAGTAGGGACTATTAAGGGCCTCTCTACGAGCTGAAGTTTTATAGAGGCTCCCTTAACAATTGTCCAAAGGAGGCAATAAATGAAAAAGAAAAAAAACAAAAAGAATCCACAAAACCGACAGTACAAAGACTCAGTTTTTGTAGACTTGTTCTCAAAAGACAGGGACTATAAGGAAAACTTCCTGTCATTGTACAATGCGCTGCACAACACAAACTTAAAACTTTCAGAAACCCAAATTCAGCCATTAAAGCTGAACAATGTACTCTACATGGCATACCGCAACGATGTTTCAATGCTAATCAATGGACAAATCATTGTTCTAGTAGAGCACCAGTCCACCGTAAACGAAAACATGCCGCTCCGCTTCTTAGAATACGCAAGCAGGCTTTATGAAAAATACCTTCCCTCACGCGACAAATACATGCGTAAAATTCAAAAAATACCCTTACCCGAATTCTATGTTTTCTACAACGGCACAGAAGAATACCCTTCTGAATGCACACTTAAGCTTTCAAACGCATTCACATCCCCTATTACGCCACCTGAACAAAAATCAAATACATCACCAACAGAATCACCTCTTGAACTTTTAGTAAAAGTGTATAATATTAATAAGTGCACAGACACTGAAATTTTAAAGAAATGCTGCACCCTAA
>JBAXYY010000016.1:0-23610 GCA_041670585.1 Treponema sp.
AGAACAGGCTTCTGAAGGAATGAAGGACGCTCTTAAATTTGGCGCAATGATGGTACGCATGGGCAAGGCAGATTCAATGGTTTCTGGCGCATTGAGCGCAACTGCTGACTTGCTACGCGCTGGCCTTACAATTATTAAAACAGCTCCTGGAACAAAAACAGCTTCTTCTTGCTTTGTTATGGACACACACGACAAGCAGTGGGGACACGAAGGTCTTATGATTTTCTCTGACTGCGCTGTTGTTCCAAACCCTACAAGCGACCAGCTTTCTGACATTGCAGTTAGCGCCGCTAAATCTTGCAAAGACTTGCTTGGATGCGAGCCTGTTGTTTCTATGATGTCTTTCTCTTCAAAAGGAAGCGGTGGAAAAATAGAGGACGTTCTTACTGTGCAGGAAGGCGTTAAAATGGCGCACGAGAAGGCACCAGAGCTTTTGCTTGACGGCGAGCTTCAGGCGGACGCTTCTTTAATTCCATCTGTGACAGATAAAAAGGCTCCTGGCAGCCCAATCAGAGGAAAAGTCAACACACTTATATTCCCAGATTTAAACGCAGGAAACATTGGCTATAAATTAGTTCAGCGCCTTGCACACGCAGATGCTTACGGTCCAGTCCTACAGGGATTTGCAAAACCTATAAGCGACTTGAGCAGAGGCTGTTCTGTTGACGACATTGTTGTCACATGCGCTATCACTCTTGTTCAGGCAGGAAGCAAAAAATAACACTAGAAGGAAGGGCATGATTTATTTTACAAACAGTAAAATCTGTTCTCAAAAATTTTCATGTCCTTTCTTTCTCAAAGTGAACAAAAAACTTACTAAAATATTTTTATCATCATTTACAAAAACATTTCTCATATTTTTTTTATCATCAATATTTTTTTCATGCGCTACTTCTAAATCAGAATATTCAAAAGACAAAACACCTTCCTACAATTCAGAGACGCATTTTCAAGACGGCTCGCCTATTGTTTATTCAGAAAATTATTTTTCAGACAAGGACACAATTCTCCTAACATTTGGCGGCGACATTATGGCGCACAAGCCTAACTTCAACATGAAGAACTACGACTTGATTTACGAGGACATTTCATCAATTTTAAAAAGCAGCGACCTTGCATTTGCAAACATTGAGACACCTGTAGACAACGAACTTCCTAACGAAAGCTACCCAACTTTCAATGTAAAAGATTCTTATGCAGACGCTGTAATAAAATCAGGCTTTAATGTGTTCAGCCTTTCTAACAACCACTCGAACGACCAAGGGCTTGAAGGAATAAAGGCGACGCTAAAATATTTTTCATCAAAGGAAGACTCTGTAAAAAACAGCTCACGTAAAATATATTCGTGCGGATTAAAAAATAAAAAAGGCTCACCTCTAACTTATAGAATTATAAATGTAAAAGGTTGGAAAATATTATTTGCCTCTGTCACAGAAATCTTAAACAGAAATGATTTTTCTTTCTACATTGACTATGTAAAGACTGATGAAAAAAGCCGCGCCGCTTTTATTTCAACAATAAAAAAACTTCGTGCAGAAAACAAATGCGACTTGTTCATTCTTGGAATGCACTGCTCGGAGCCTGAGTACGTTCAGTCAATTGATGAAAATCAAAGGGAATATTACTACAAGCTTCTGGACGCTGGTGTTGATGTTGTCTGGGCAAACCATCCGCATGTTGCAAAAAACTGGGAAGTTGTTGAGAAAAAGGATTTAAATGTTCCTGAAAAAATGGTAATGTATGCCTTGGGGAATACAATAAGCGCGCAAAGGTGGGAGCCTTCATTTACAAACGCGGCCAAGCAACGGGAATATACTGGCGACGGTTATCTTCTTCAAGTAAGGTTTGAAAAGACTTCTTCAAAGCCAAAGATTGTTTGGGTGAACCCTGTTTTAATCACAACATACATTACTCCTTCATGGAATTTTGTTATAAAAAGATTGAACGATAATTTTATAAAGGAGCTAAAGACTTCAAAAAGAAACACATGGGCATCTTATCTTGAGGAGAGAAAAAATTTAATGGAAAAAACAAAAGGAAATATTGTATGTCGATAGATTATAAAAATCTTCCTGTCTATGAACAAAAGGAAAAAATTTTAAAGGCGCTTTCTGAAAATCAAGTTATAGTTGTGCAAAGCCCTACAGGTTCTGGCAAGACAACTCAGCTGCCTGTAATCTTGCACGAGGCGGGCTACTCTTCTAACGGAATTATTGCAGTCACTCAGCCTAGAAGAATTGCGGCGCTTAGTGTTAGCGAATTTATTGCAAAGCAGCTTCACACAAAATACCCGGGGCTTGTTGGCTACAAGATGAGGTTTGAGGACAAGACTGACGAAACTACAAAAATCAAAATAATGACAGACGGCATTCTCTTGCAGGAGATGAAGCTTGACCCGTGGATGAGCAAGTATTCTGTAATTATGGTTGACGAGGCGCATGAAAGAAGTTTGAACATAGACTTTGTTCTTGGACTTTTAAAGCGTGTGCTTCAGGAAAGAAAAGAGTTTAAAGTAATTGTAAGTTCCGCAACTATGAACGCGGAGGCATTCAGCAAGTACTTTGGCGGATGCCCGATTGTTACAATAGACACTCAGATTTACCCTGTAACAATGGTATACGACCCGCCGGCAATTCCTGCAAGCACTTTGTCTGACAGCGCAAGCGAGGCTTTGGTTCAAAAGATTTCATCTACTATAGACAGGATTCTTGACAACCACGACCAAGGCGACATTCTTGTGTTTTTGCCAGGTGAAAAAATAATCAGGGACTGCGTGCAACGTTTAAGCACTGCTTCTTTTCACAACAAAATTCACATTATTCCACTTTACGGACGGTTGCCTAAGGAAGAACAGGAGCGTGTTTTTGACAACGCGCCGTTTGGAAAAAAGAAAGTCGTTATAAGCACAAACATTGCGGAAACTTCTGTCACAATCAACGGAATCACAACTGTAATTGACTCAGGTCTTGCAAAGCTAAACTACTACAGTCCGCGCACATACACCTCCAGCTTGATTGAGACACCTGTTAGCAAGGCTTCTTGCAACCAAAGAAGAGGACGAGCCGGAAGAACATGCCCCGGCACATGCTACAGGCTTTATCCACGTGAAGACTTTGACAGGCGCGAGGAATATACACTTGAGGAAATCTACAGGACTGACTTGAGCGAAGTTGTTTTAAGAATGTCGGAGCTTGGCATTACAGACTTTGACCACTTTGACTTTATCTCTCCTCCAAACCATGAAGGAATTTTGGGCGCTGTAGAAACGCTTAATCTTTTAAAGGCAATCAACAAGGACGGCACTTTAAGCACTATTGGAAAAATGATGGTGCAGTTCCCGCTTGAGCCACGAGTAAGCAGAATAATTGTAGAAAGCATTATGCGCTATCCAGATGTTCTTGATGAAGTTTTAATAGCGGCTTCATTTTTAAGCGCGCAGTCTCCGTTTATTTTGCCACCAGGCGAAGAGATGGACGCTCGAAAGGCACACCACGCGTTCCGTGACATTCAGGGCGATTTTGTAACTTATGTTAAAATGTTCCGCACATATAATTCAATGACGAACAAGGAAAGGTTCTGCTCAAACAATTACTTGGACGCAAGAGTAATGGCAGAAATTGCAAACATAAAGACTCAGCTTGAGGAAATCGTAGGCAAGATTGGCATTCCTGTAACAGGCGGCGGAAGCATGGACAACTACCTTTGCTGCATTGCAAGCGGAATGATTCAGTTTGTGTGCGTAAGGGAAGGCAGGGAAAGCTACAGAAGTTTAACAGCAGACCACATTTCAATTCACCCAGGCTCATCTATGTTCAGGACAAATCCTTTGTACATAGTCGCAGGCGAAATTGTTAAGACAAGCAGAATGTTCGCAATGAGTGTTTCTCCACTTACAAAAAATCTTCTTGCTCAAATTGATCCAACTTTGGAAAGCTCTCTTGTTAAATTAAGAGGCTCCGGCGGAAGAAGCCTTACTGGCAATTTTGAATACCAAGGCACAACGTTCAGGGAAAACCGGCAGAAGGTTGGAAGAAGCGACTCTCGTTTTGCAAAGAACGCCCTTATTGGCGACAATGGACTTCTTAAAAAGAAAAACGAAAAGGACAAGGAGCAGGACTTTGTTTCTATTGGCGGCATTCAGTTTAAGCTTGACAAATTCAAAGGCAAAAAAACAATTGTCCTTCCGTGGTATGACTTTAGAAACGCTGTTGCGCGCGAGAAAAATGAAAATCTTCTTGCGCAAATAGGCGGTCTTCGTGGAAATATCATAATGAAAGGCGGATACAAGCTTCTTACTGGCGAAAAAATGGAAGTAATATTCAAGGCCGCAAAATATTTAAACTTGGAGCCAATTGCAGAAGACAAATGGCAGCGCAACTTGAACATAAATATTTCTGAAGGTGAAAACAAAGCAAAGCTTATAAATATTCTTGACTGTGTTATGCGCGTAACTGTCGCAAAAAAATCATCTAAGGAAATGGGCTTTATTTGCTTGTTCACTGACGGCAACGGCAACTACTGGTTCAAGGTCTCCAGAGGATTCTCTACGGCGTTGAATGAAAGCCTTTCTTCTTTGGAAAAACTTATTGACGACACAAACGCCGACATGAATGTTGAGCTAAAAGAAAAAGTGAACATTGTGTACAGGGAACTTAACGGGCTTTATTCTTAAAACAATTTTATAACTGCACTTTATTTTTCAGCAGAGGTTGAATCGCTTTCTGTAGTGGGTTCTTCCTCTGCGGTGCTTGTCGCTGAGACAGTTGTTTCTGCGGATGAATCTTTTTTATACAAAGAGTCTATCTGCTCTAGAATTCGTTTTGCCTTTATTGCGTTTGCGTTCTTCTTTTTTGGAACAGTTGTTTTCTTTTTTTCATCAGGCTTTTTAGTTGCATCAGTTGCAGTAGGCTTTGTTTCTTCCACAGGCTCTTCTTCCGCGTCCTTTGCAATTTCTTCAACAGCAGGGCGTACACTTGCATACCTGCCCTTTGCAAAAATATCAAGGCCTGTCCCTTGAGTTGAAACTTCTTTATGGGCAATGTATTCAGCGCAAATCTTTTCATATTCAGGGCGGCCGTACTTTGCAAATTCTTTTCCTAACGAATACCGTAAGCTTTTACGAGCTTCGTTCTTTAAACATTCTTCAGCGAGAGCAATAATTTCGTCATTGCCTGCGTAGTTGTTGACCATAAGAGCCGAGGCAATTTTTGCTTTTGTGTTATCGCCTGCCCTTTTGTCTTTTATAACGCTTAGCAAATAATCGTTGCCCTCTGTTGTGTTTAATTCAGCAATTACTTTGTAGCATTTGTCTTTAACTACATTTTCTTCAGTTTTGTCTTTGCACCTGTAAATTAAATAAGGAACAGCTTCTGCAAGTTTTCTTTTTTGAGAGGCATCAACTGCCTCAAGGCGCACTTTGTACTGAGAGTCGCGCAACGCTTGAATTATTAAGTCATCAGCGTCTTTGTCTTTGTAATATGAAATGCCTTTAATAACATAGCATCTAAAGTTAGGGTCGTCTTCCTGGTAAAGCTTTAAAAGTATTTTTTCGGACTCAGGCTTTTCCATAGCGCCAATTGCTTCCGCGGCGTACATTCTTACAAATGAATTTTCATCTTCATCCTGCGCAATCTCAGAAAGCTTGCCCCACGTTTCTACAGCTTTTATTTTTCCAAGAACCCTCATCAACGACTGCCTTTGGGCTGTTGTAAGGTCGTCCCGGTCTAGATAGTCAGCTAAAAAAACAGCTTCCTTTGAAGTGCCAACGCTTCCAAGGCATGTCAAGGCTCCGTCAAAATAATCTTCATCTTCTTTATCTATCAATGTAACAAGGGCCGGAATTGCTTCTTTGCAGTTAACAGCAGAAATGTAGTTGAAGCAAGCGCTCACTGTGTCTTTTTTTTCATCATAAGGGTCGTCAACAATTGTCACAGCGTAATCTTCAAGGCAAGGGTCCTTTAGCTTTGTAAAATAAGCAAGAACTTTTTGCTTTATATTTATATCTTTTGTGGACTGGAACAAATCGTAAATTGAATCTACAAAACGCATGTCCTCGTTTTTTGTAAGCTCGTCAATCAGTTCGCTTATTTCTGTTTCAAGTCCGTATTTAAAAGTGTCTTTGCATTTTTTAACATATTCATCTGTGTTTTCAGACTCATCGCTTTGCATTGAATTCCGCAGCTCATCTTCTGAAGGCTTTTTTGGACGTTTTGCAGCAGGTATTGTTGTTGTGCCTATTTCATATTCTTCTTCTGCAGGGGTTTCTACAGCTATGCTTTCTGTAGCAGTGTCTTCTGCGACAAGAGGCAAAAGCAATATTGATAATGTTAATGACAACACGATAATTTTTTTCATCAGGTTCCTCTAATATTTAAACATTGCCGGAGTGAAATCGTTTCAAGAAATTTTCTTTATATTCCTTAAAGCGGTTTTCTGATATTGCAACTCTTATTTCCTTCATCATGTTATTTAAAAAATAAAGATTGTGGTAGCTAGAAAGCATTGCGGAAAGTATCTCCTGCTCTTTAAACAAGTGGCGCAAGTAAGCCCTGCTGTAGTTTCTACAAACTTTGCAGTTGCACTCTGAATCAACAGATGTGAAGTCATGCGCAAAACGCTCCTGCTTAATAGAAAGCATTCCATCGTGAGTAAAGTAGGAGCCGTTGCGCGCGTTTCTTGTAGGAAGAACACAGTCGAACATGTCTATGCCGTTGTCAACTGCTTCTAAAATATATTCAGGAGTTCCAATGCCCATAACATAACGTGGCTTTGAACGTGGAAGAAACTGCACTGTGTAGTTTAGCATTTCGTTAAAGACATCTGGCGGCTCCCCTACGCTCAGTCCTCCAATTGCAAGGCCCGGAGTATCCAAGTCAGCAACAAATTTTACGCTCTGCTCGCGGAGGTCTTTAAAAAAGTTTCCCTGCACTATTGGAAAAAGAATTCCCTTGTAGCCCTGCTCCTTTTGAACCGTCCATTCCTTGACTGCACGCTCTGCCCAGGAAGAAGTTATCTGCAATGCCTTTTCAGCTTCCTTTCTTTCTATTCCGTAACCGGAGCAAACATCAAGCTGCATTTGAATGTCACTGTTTAACTTTACTTGAGTCTGAACAACATTTTCCGGTGTAAAAAAATGAAGGCTTCCGTCTATGTTGCTTCTAAATTCAACACCGCCAGATTTAATTTTTCTTAAAGGTGCAAGAGAAAAAACTTGGAACCCGCCGCTGTCTGTTAAGAAATTTCTTTTCCAGCCGCTGAACCCATGAAGCCCGCCTGCCTCTTTTACAATGTCAGCACCAGGCCTCAAGTACAAGTGGTATGTGTTTGCAAGTATAATCTCAAATCCAATTTCCTCAAGGTCGTCTTTTGTAATTGCCTTGACTGTAGCGTTTGTTCCTACAGGCATGAAAACAGGAGTCTGTACATCTCCATGCGGCAAATGTAGAATTCCATTTCTTGCGTTTGATTTTTCATCTTCGTGCGTACATTCAAAAATACTTTCGCTCATCAATTTTTCCTTTATGTTCTAGAATATTTTAATAATACAAAGCTAATTACTGTAAATAAAATTACAGGGAACCAAGCTCCAAATATTGGAGGTATTGTTCCAAACTTTGCCATAAGCATTGTGACCATTTGAGTAACATAAAACAAAACAACAGCTCCAATAGAAAGCGCAAGGCTAATTATTAAAACATTTTTCTGCGTCTTACCACTCAATCCAATTGCAAGAAAAACAACAATAAAAACAATTAACGGAAAAGAAAATTTTTTATAGTATACAGATTTTGCTTCGGCGCTAGGAAGACCTGCTTTTTGCAAATGAGCAATGTACTCGCGCGCCTCTTTTGTATTGACTTCTTCAACATCGATTGTGTTGTTTCTAAAAGTCTCAGGGGGCTCAACAAGACGCATCTTATGTGCCTCATCAACGGAAGTTGTAATTAAACTATTGCCAGATTTTTTATAAGCCACGCTACCGCTTAATTTCCAATGGTTGTCTTCCCATTTAGCACTGTCTGCTCTTACAATTGTATCAAGCGACTTATCTTCATTTCTAAAAATGATATATAAAACAGAAAGCTGCTCATTCTTATTATCATAGAAATCGGCTTTATAAATTAAGTTTCCTTCCTCTGACATTATAACAATTCTATCATTGTTTAAACTTTTTTCCCTGTGAAGAGCACTTTTTTGAAGCTCCTGTTTTTTTGCATAAGTTGGAACAACAAGATTATCTTCAAAAAGAAAAAGACCAACGCTCATAAAAACAGCCACAATTAAAAGAGGCGATGTAAATTTAAACAACGAAACGCCTGAGGCAAATATTGCGGTAAGCTCGTTCTTTGCATACAAATCGCTCAACGTATATGCTGTAGAAAAAAGCATTGCTATAGGCACAGAATACCAAACAGTTTTTGGAATATAATAAAGCATTATCTTTCCAATTTGAGAAAAAGAAACTGATTTTGAAATATAGTTCCAAAGGTTCATGAGCAAATCTGTCATAGATAAGATCATAACAAAAAAAGCCAACGCTCCAATAAATACAGCAAAAAATTTTTTATATAAATAGCTTACTAGTTTCATTTTTTTACCAGCTTAAAATATAGAATTATTCCAAGCATTCCTATGAGCAAGTTTGGAGCCCACATCATTACAAAGCCGTTATATCCGCTCTTTAACCCGAACATCTGGCCTAAAATAGTTGCCGCCCAATATAATACAGAAATGATAATACCAAAAATCAAGCCTAACGTTTGTCCATCTTTTTTACCAAAAATCAAAGCTAAAGGAAGAGCAAGTAAAGCAAAAAAGAAAGAGCCAAATGGTATTGAGAATTTTTTATTATACTCAAGTTTGTAAGTATTCATCTGGCGTTTCTGAACCTTTTCTTTTTTTTCCATACTAACTATTTTTTTTAACAAATCATAGGAAGTCATTTCTCGCGGAGAAACACCGTTCGATGTATTTATAATTGAAGACTCAAAAATATTCATCCTCATATCACTTGAATCAAGAACATCATAATTAGTTCTGTTGCCTTTGTTGAAAAATAAAACTGAAGAATCATTCATGTTCAGTTGCATTAAAACTCCAGGGCTTGCTGCTTTTAAAATGTCACTGTCTTTTGCAATTATTATTCTCTGATTACCATTATTATCAGTGTCAAAAAAAACAAGATCGCTTACATGCTTTTTATCAACATCGCCAATAACAATTGTAGAATCATTCATTCTCTTTACAGAATGAGGCTCAAGCTCAACCGCGGGGTTTGACACAATTATATTTCTATAAAGTTTGTTGTATTGTATTGTTCCAACAGGCAGAAGATAGTCATTAACAAAAAAACTTACTAAAGAAATTGCAACTCCCATGAAAATTACAGGCTTTAAAATTTTTATGTAACGCTGACCGCTTGCTCTTAAGATTAAAACTTCGTTGTCAGTGACCATTCGTCCTAAGCACATTAAAAAACCAACAAGAGTTGCAAAAGGTGCTGACTGCGCAATTATTGCAGGAAGGCTGTAGATGATAAGTTTTATAACAGACATAACAGGAACTCTTTTTTTCAAAATAGTTTCCGCCATAAGCAAAATCTGATTTACAAAGAAAATCATAAAGAAAAATAAAAAAGAAACTATGAAATACAAAAACAATTCCTTAATTAAATATCTTGTAATTACATGATTTTTTACTTCATCAAAAGACAGCAGCTTTTCTGTAAAATATTTTTCTGCTTTTTGATTGCCTTTTTCTTGAGAAATTTTTAAGCACAATGTAACAATTTTTTTTCTAAGGCTAAAAGAAGAAATTTTTTCCGCGAGTTGTGAAAACTTTGGAAGATTAGGATGTTTTTCCTTGAATTTGTTTAATTTGCTTGAAAAGAAATTTGAAATTTTTTCATTTATTTCTGAAATTTTTTTCCAGAACGGTGAGAACTTTTTTCGTGCCTCTTCCCTTAGCAAATCGCCTTTTGTTTTCATGCTGCCCTTATTTTACACCAGTGCTGCCAAACCCGCCAGCACCGCGCCCTGTTTCAGAAAGATGCTCTGCTTTTTCAAACAGCCCGCGTGTAACAGGAGCAACAATTATCTGAGCTATGCGGTCGCCGTTGTTAACAGCAAAATCTTTTTTTCCTAGATTCACAAGAATAACTTTTACTTCGCCCCTGTAGTCGCTGTCTATAGTGCCAGGTGTATTTAAAACTGTCACTTGATTTTTTGCCGCAAGCCCGCTTCTAGGACGAACTTGAATTTCATATCCATTTGGTATTTCAAAATAAAGTCCTGTTGGAACCATTGCAGAGTCACCGGCTTTTATTACTACACTCTCTTTTAAAAAAGCACATATGTCAGCGCCCGCAGCGCCTTCTGTTTTATAAACAGGCAACGTTGCTCCAGCTTCACAAGACACTTTTATTTTTATTGATTCACTCATTTTTTATTTTCCTTCATCTTTAAAATTTTTGGCCCGTAAATTAAATACGCCTGATTTTTTTCCACAAGAAGCATATCTATTACATGTATAATATCTTGTTTTGTTACTTTTTGTATACAAGCAGAAACTTCTTCTGTGTTTGCTAGAGTAAGCCCCATTTGAAAGTTCCTAGCAAGACGCTTCATTCTATATTCCATGTTCTCGCTGCTGATTGTCTCTTCGCCAACAAGATGCTGTTTTGCAATTTCAATTTCACTTTCTGTTGGATAATTTGATTTTAGATTTTTTATTTCATCAAACAGAAGGTTCATAACTTTTTTCACTTTAGCTTTTTCTGATGTTGCGTATGCACACCAAGCGCACGCATCTTCATAGAATGTAAAAAAGCTGTACACATTGTAGCAAAGCCCGCTCTTTTCCCTTAGCGATTCAAAAAGCCTGCTGCACATTGAGTCCCCTGCAACTGCGTTAAAGACAGACATTGCGTAATAATCTTTTTCACTAACAGGTGTTGCAAAAGGGTAAAGCACAAAATACTGCCCCTGTTTAAATTTAGCTGTTACAGTAGAAGCGCCTTTATGAAATTTTACATTGCCACTCTCAAAATGCTTTTCCAATGGATATTTTTTCGGCTCCAAATGCAAAGGCAATTTTTCAAGAAGCTCAATGATTTTCTTTTCATTAAAACGACCGGCGGCGCACACCACAAGCTCACCTTTTGCGAACCATTTTTCATACCAAGCGCAAATAGCTTTTCTAGTAATTGCGTCAACGTCCTTAACACTTCCGCCAATTTTTCTAGAAATGCTCTGCTTAGGCCAGACAGCCCCAGCCACTTCATCGAGCGCCGCCTCTTCCGCGTCATCATCAACAGCAACAATTTCATTTTGAATTACAGCCCGCTCTTTTTCCATTTCATCTTTATCAAAAGTGGAATTTTCCGCCATGTCGCACATAATTGACAAAGCCTTTTCAATATTATTCTGATTTGAATAATTTGACGAGTCAGACGGCACGGTGCAGTACACGCAAACATCTTCACGTTCAGTGAACGCGTTTATGTATCCACCAATTTTGTCAAACTCGGAGGAGATATCGTGAGAAGTAAGGGATGATGTCCCTTTAAAAATCATATGTTCGGTAAAATGAGTTATGCCATATTCGCCTTTTTTTTCATAACGGCTACCTACAGAAAACCAAAAACCGATTGCCGCAGTTTTTGCCTGGACAACCGGTTCTGTAATGAGCATAACCCTGTTACGCAATAATTGCGTTTTAGCAGGCATTATATTTTAGCTGTTCTTCTTTGCAAGCTCTTCAACTGCGTCAATGTAAGAAAGATTCAAGCGTCCCATTTTGTCAACTTCAAGCAATTTTACAGGAATTACCTGACCTTCTTTTAGAACGTCGCCAACCTTTTCTACACGGCTTCTTGAAAGTTTAGAAATGTGGCAAAGGCCCTCTTTTCCAGGAAGAATTTCCACAAATGCTCCAAAGTCCATAATGCGTTTTACAGTGCCCTGGTAGATTGTGCCTGGCTCTGGATCTTCGCATATTCCTTTTACAGCCGCTTTTGCAGCGTCAGCATCTTTAGAGTTCTTTCCATAGATTGTAACAGTTCCGTCGTCGTCAGTGTTGATTGTTACGTTGTACTGCTGGCAAAGAGCCTTTACATTCTTTCCGCCTGGTCCAATAAGAGCGCCAATCTTGTCAACAGAAATTTTCATAGTGTCGATTTTTGGTGCGTAAGGGCTAAGAGCCTGTGGCTTGTTGATGCATTTTTCCATTATGTCAAGAATGTGGTTTCTGCCGCGTTTTGCCTGTTCAAGGGCTTTCTTCATAATGTCCATGCTTACACCGGCAATCTTAATATCCATCTGGAAGCCAGTAATGCCGTCGCGTGTTCCTGCTACCTTGAAGTCCATGTCGCCCAAGTGGTCTTCTTCTCCAAGAATATCAGAAAGAATTGCGTATTTTTTGTACTGCGGTCCGTCTGTAATAAGGCCCATTGCAATACCAGCAACCATCTTCTTCATTGGAACGCCAGCTGCTAAAAGTGAAAGACAGCCGCCGCAAGTAGAAGCCTGTGATGAAGATCCGTTAGATTCCATGATTTCTGAAACTACACGGATTGTGTAAGGGAATTCAGAACGGCTTGGAATCATTGGAGCAAGTGAACGGCGTGCCAAGTTGCCATGTCCAATTTCACGTCTGCCTGTAGTAAGCTTTCCTACTTCACCAACTGAATATGGTGGAAAATTATAATGAAGAATGAAGTTTTCGCTTCTGTCGCCTTCAATGTCATCATAAACCTGTTCGTCTAATGCTGTGCCTAAAGTTGTTACAGCCAAAGACTGTGTTTCGCCACGAGTAAAGAGCGCGCTTCCATGTGGACGAGGGAGCACGTTTATTTCGCAAGTGATTGGACGAATGTCTTCTGTGCCGCGTCCGTCAATACGCAAGCCCTTCTCAAGAATGCTGGCTCTAAGCAATTTGTACTGAATGTCATCAAACAAAGTGTTGAAAAGGTTCATCTGCACTGGGTCAGCAAGCTGTTCTGCGTAGTTTGCAGCAACTTGTTTTTTAACTTCTTTTATAGCCTTGCCACGAGCCTGTTTTCCGTTCTGGAAGCAAGCTTTAAGCATAAGAGGTGTTGCCTCTGCTTCAATTTTATCTGCATTTTCAAGCTTAACATCAAGTGGATTAAGTGGAAGCTTCTCTTTTCCAGCAAGCTTCTGCAATTCTTCCTGAAGAACGCACATATCTTTAATAAAGTCCTGTGCCTTTGCAAGAGCGCCAAGCATAATTTCTTCGCCAGCTTCTTTTGCTCCGCCTTCTACCATTGTAAAACCGTCTTTTGTACCGGCAACAACAATTTCAAGCTCTGACTTTTCAATCTGCTCAAATGTTGGATTTAAAACATAATCGCCGTTTATATAGCAAACACGAACGCCAGCAACTGGTCCGTGGAACGGAATGTCGCTTATTGTAACAGCCGCTGATGACGCAATAACCGCAAGAATATCAGCTGGATTAACGCCGTCTGTAGAAACGCAAGTTGGAACAATCTGTATTTCGTGGCCGAATGTTGGCTCAAAAAGCGGGCGCATTGGACGGTCAATAAGTCGGCTGACTAAGATTTCCTTGTCCTTCGGTCTGCCCTCACGTTTAACAAAGCCGCCTGGAATTTTTCCAGCAGCATAAAATTTTTCATTATAATCAACTGTAACAGGAACATAATCCATGCCTTCTGTTATATCGCTTGAAGCGCATACTGTAGCAATAACAGCTGTACCGCCAAACTGAGCATAAACACAGCCGTTAGCCTGTTTACCAATTTTTCCTGTTTCCAGAATCAGTTCATTGTCACCGATTTTTCTTGTAACTCTTTGTACCATTTTTTCCTTCTATAATTATTTCTTTTTTCCAAGCATACCGTTTGAACAGCCGATGTGCCTTTATAAAAACAAACGGCAGCCTATCAGAAAGAAATTCTTTGATTAAGCTGCCGTATGTTATTTATTTTACTTACGGATTCCAAGATCTTTAATAAGTGCACGATAACCTTCAAGGTTAGTACGCTGCATGTATTTAAGCAATCTTCTGCGCTGACCAATAAGCTTTAACAAACCGCGTGAAGCTCCAGTGTCTTTTGGAAACTGTTTGCAGTGGTCTGTGAGCTGTTTAATATGTTCAGTAAGAAGTGCTATCTGAACTTTAGAATTGCCGGTGTCTGTGTCGTTTGCACCGAATTTGCTTACCAATGAAGCAGATGTTTCTTTTGTAAGTGCCATTACTTACTCCTTATATTTACTCTGGATAACTTTTGTTAACCGGAATGAAATTTAATGTCCGCACACGATCCGTTGTTATTTCTGTCGGAAGCAGCAGGCGAAGGTTGCTATCTTCCAGGGTACACAACGTTTTATATGTGGAATCAGAGTTATCTGAATTCCCGGACAAAATTGCCACAACATTATAAGTTCCGTCAGGAGGTGTTACTTGAACTTCATTTTTCTTTGAAGAATACCAGCAGTCGTTATTAGATTGCTTTTCTAATTTCCAAGAAAGATTTGTGCAGTCGTAACCAAAAGGCCTTAAAAGCATTTTTTCCGCATCAGCAAAATCAGCTTTTAAAATGTCTTCTTTTATTCTAGAAGAGCTAACCCTTTCACCATTGAAAATCACATCGTCAGCAATTTTAAATTCAAAGCTTTCGCTTTCTGCCAACTCAGCAATTTCTTTAACAGAACAAGCGCCTTTGTATCCGCAACGGAAGTCATTTCCTTCAACAAGATACTTTAAGCCGCATAATTTCACCAAAGTTTTGATAAAATCAGTTCCTTCTATTTTAGCGATATGCTCAGAAAAGTCAATTACTATAGCAAAATCAATTGACTTCTGTTTGCAATATTCCAGCCTTTGAGACAAAGTTTCAATGTCCAAGTTGTCTTCCAAAGTGCCGTTCTTTTTGTAAGCAAATTTAAATGTCACAATGCCTGAAGCTAAATTAGACTGATTGGCTCTTTTTAAAACAGCCTGAATCAATTGGCCATGGCCTGAGTGCATTGCGTCAAAGCTGCCTATTGTTATTGCAGTGCCCTTCTTTAAATATTCAAGAGGAAACTTGTTTTGTAGAATGTCGTCCCAGGAAAACACTTTTAATTTTTTACTGTCAGCTTCTTTTGGAACAGCAAAGCCGTACTTTAATTTTTTATCTTCAAGCACAAAAATGCCTGCAAAAGCGCCTGTCTTATAAAATAAAGAAAACTGATTTTTTGCGGTGAATTTATTTTCTTGTTCAGGCAGAGTTTCATCTTTGTTTTTATAAATGCGCATAAACATCTTATGCTCTAAAGGGCGGCCGTTCATGTAGCTGCTTTCATATTCTGACTTTAGCTCGTATGGAACAAAGCCGCACAGTTCAGAAAGCTCAGGTGTCATTGTCCTAAAGTTGCTTCTTATTTCTGTGAATGTTTCTTCATCGTCATCTTTGTTTTTATTAGATTTCTTCTGGAAGATTTTCTTTTCATCTTTTTGATTTTGCTTTTGCAAAGAGAGAATTTTCTTTTGCGCTGCCCTTGCTTCTTCTGCTGCAATTATATTTTTTTCTGAATCAATTCCGTTTTGAATTGTAAAAGGCTTTAAGTCGGAATATCCAACAGAGTCGCTTAAATTAAACGGTCCAACAGATGTTCTTCTTAACGCGCTTAGATGTCCGCAGGTGCCCAAACTTTCCGCAATGTCCCTTGCAAGTGAGCGGATGTAAGTGCCCTTTGAGCATTCAATTTCCAAAAGTGCATACGAGCAAGAATCTTCTTCTGATGATGATAAAAAATCCTTAAGCTCGTTTTTGTAAATGAATACTTCACGCGGCTCAATTTGTATTTTTGAATTGTCGTCGCTTTTACTTCTTGCCAAGTCGCTTGCACGTTTACCGTTCACATGAATTGAGCTGTATACTGGCGGCACTTGAAGAAGCGCGCCTGTGAATTTTTTAAGAGCGGCCTCAACATCTTCTTTTGAAGAAGAAGCGCCTGTCTTAATAATTTTTCCTGTTGGGTCCAAAGTGTCTGTTTCTTTTCCAAAGCAGACAACAGCTTCGTATGTTTTTGAAAATCCTGTGATGTGAGGAACTAGATGAGTAAGATTGCCTGTTAAAACAACAAGAAGACCTTCCGCAAAAGAATCAAGAGTGCCTGTGTGCCCCACCTTGTCTGTGTTCAAAGCATGTTTTATTTCCCACAAAGATGAAAAGCTAGTGAGCCCTGATTTTTTTGCAAGGAGAACTATGCCGGAAAGATTACTTTTGTTCTTTGCCGGCATTTTCTTCCGCTTCCAAAGCGTTCAACTTCTGCACCATTTCAAACCCTTCTTTTAGGCTTGTGTCCAAAATGAAAGTAAGCTTTGGAAATTTATAAATTGTAAGTTTTTTTGCAATTGTTGACTGAATAAATCCAGCCGCGCTGTTCAGCCCTTCAACTCCGCGCTTTACAGAATTTGTGTCCATGAAAGAAGAGACATAAACTTTTGCATAAGACAAATCACCGGAAACTTCAACCCTGTCCACTGTAAGAAATTCACTTACACGCGGGTCTTTTATTTCGTGAGTTATAATCATGTTTGCAATCTCCGCCTTAAGCTGTTCGCCTAGACGGATTAATCTATACTGTCCCATATTTTCCTTTTACCTTTTACTCAGCGCCCTTTGACTTTTGATCAGCTGTTGGATCAGCGGCTTTAGAAGTTGCGTCAATCATTGCCTGTTTTTTGTCTGCGGCTGCCTTTTCCTGCTCTAGAGTTTCACCAAGTTTGCGTGCAACTTCAACCATTTCAAATGCTTCAAGCTGATCGCCTACCTGCAAGTCCTGCCAGTTTTCTATTCCAACACCGCATTCAAATCCAGCCTTGACTTCCTTAGCATCGTCTTTGAAACGTTTAAGAGAGGCAAGCTTTCCTGTGTATTTTACAACACCGTCGCGTATAACGTTTACGCTGCATGTTCTTTTAATAAGACCGTCTGTAACGTAGCATCCTGCAATTGTTCCAATCTTTGGAACTTTAAATGTATTGCGAACTTCAAGTGTACCGGTTGTCTCTTCCTTAGTGTCAGGCTTGAGCATTCCTTCCATAGCTTGAGTGATTTCTTCAACACACTTGTAGATGATGTTGTACTTTCTAATTTCAACTTTCTCCTGCTCAGCAAGAAGTTTTGCTTTTGGAGTTGGACGAACGTTGAATCCGATTATGATTGCATTGCTGTCAGCCGCAGCAAGAGTAACATCGCTTTCGTTAATTGCGCCTGCTGATGAATGAATTACTACAAGGCGAATGTCCCTTGTTGAAAGTTTTTCAAGTGATGACTTAAGGGCTTCAGCGCTACCTGCCAAATCGGCCTTAATGATAACTTTAAATTCCTTAACTTCGCTCTGCGCAATTGTTGAGTACAAGTTATCAAGTGTAACCTTCTTAACAGCCTTTGCGTCTTCAAAGCGCTTAAGCTCCTGTCTTTTAACAGAGAATTCACGCGCTTCTTTTTCTGTAGCTGTAACTTGGAACGGGTCGCCTGCGTTTGGAGTTGATTCAATTCCAAGAACCTCTACTGGCATTGAAGGTGTGGCTTCTTGTATTCTCTGGCCTTTGTCGTTGAATATTGCCCTTACCCTGCCGCTGTAAACGCCTGCAACAAACGGGTCGCCTACATGAAGTGTGCCACGCTCAATAATAACAGTCGCAACTACACCGCGTCCTTGGTCAACGCTTGATTCTATAATCTTGCCTTCCGCACGGCAGTCAAACTGAGTCTTAAGCTCAAGCATTTCTGACTGCAAGATAATAGCGTCAAGGAGCTTGTCAATTCCAATATTCTTTAACGCTGATATTTCAACATACTGAGTGTCGCCGCCCCATGCTTCTGGAGTAAGACCTTGCTCTGAAAGCTGAGTCATAACTCTTTCTGGGTTGGCATCAGGCTTGTCTATTTTATTTACTGCTACAATAATTGGAACTTTTGCATCTTTTGCATGATGAAGAGCTTCAAGTGTCTGAGGCATAACACCATCGTCGGCAGCCACAACAAGAACTACAATATCAGTAATCTGGGCACCGCGGGCACGCATCATTGTGAACGCTTCATGTCCTGGAGTATCAAGGAAAGTAATCATTCCCTTTGGAGTAGAAACTTGGTAAGCGCCAATTTTCTGTGTAATTCCGCCGGCTTCACCTTCCGCAACATTCGCATGCCTGATTGCGTCAAGAGTTTTTGTCTTACCGTGGTCAACATGGCCCATTACAGTAACAATAGGAGGTCTTGACTTCAAGCCTTCCTCGTCGCCCTTGTCGCTCGCAATAACTGTTTCATCATACAAGCTTACAAGATGCACTTCGCATTTATATTCTGAGGCAACAATTGTCGCAGTGTCGCTGTCTATTGTCTGGTTTATTGTAACCATCATACCCATAGACATGAGCTTTGCAATAATTTCGCTTGCCTTTAAGTTCATCTTTTTTGCAAGTTCGGAAACGCTAATTGTTTCCATAATATCTATTTTTGAAGGAACAACACTTGCTGGTGTCATATCCTTCTTTTTATTCATAAAGAGCTGGTCTTCTGCAAAGGCTTCTTCTTTGTCCTTTCTGCTGTAGACTTGCTTCTTACCTTTAAATGACTTCTTTACTGCTGTCTTGTTTGAAGCAATAGGCAATTGCTGACCAAAGCCTGGTTTACCACCGCTATTCGGTCTGCCGCCAAAGCCGCCGCCGTTTGGTCTGCCCTGATAACCGCCAGTTCTTGGTCCTCCAAAGCCACCGTTTGGACGACCGCCCTGGTAGCCGCCGCCGTTTGGCCTGTTGCCCTGGTAACCGCCACCGTTTGGCCTATTGCCTTGGTAACCGCCACTATATGGTCTTGACCCCTGATAACCGCCACCATTAGGTCTGTTTCCTTGATAGCCGCCACCATTAGGTCTGTTTCCTTGGTAGCCGCCACCGTTCGGTCTGTTTCCTTGGTAGCCACCGCCGTTCGGTCTGTTACCCTGGTAACCGCCACCGTTTGGACGACCGCCTTGGTAACCGCCAGTGCCGTTCTGATTTTCTCTTTCACGGTTCTGGTAGCCTTCGCGTGCCTGAGCTCCGGTAAATCCACTGCCACCTTCACGATGATTGTTATATCTTCCACGAGGATTGCCGCTTAAGTTGCCAGCTTTTACATTTGGACGAGCGCTGTTAATTTCAAATGTTGGATTATGTTTTACTATAATACGAGGCTTTTGTTCAGTTGTTTTAGGAGCTGAATCGTTCTTCTGAGAAACTGTTTTATCTTTAGCAGTTTTATCTTCAGCTTTTTTGGTTTCAACAGGCTGTTTTTTTACATCACCTTCTGAAATTTTCTGTGCGTCTGTAGATTTTTTTTCTTCAACCGGTTTTTCGGATGAATCAGGACTCTTTTTAGCAACTACCCTTATGGTATTCTGATTACCAGTTGGAGCTGGATCAGCTGATTTTTTTGCAACAGACGGTTTTCGTCTTATCACAACAACCTTTTTATGTTCTGTTGCAGTTTTTTGAGCTTCTTCAGGTTTCTTTTCCTTTTTGTTCAATACAAATTCAGGCTTTTTTTCTGTTTCATCCGCCATACGTTCTACTTTCCTTCGTCCTCTTCAAATTCAAATTCGACACCACACTTTGGACAACGTGTCATATCGAGCGTTATTTCTGTACCACATTCTGGACAGTAATATTTCTCTTCTTGAGCCGCAACCTGTTCCTGTTTTTCAGGAGCTTTTGTTTCTTCTGCAGGCTCTTCTTCAAACTCAACTGATTCACTTATTATTTTATTTATCGCTTCAACATCTGCTTCTGTAATGCCTTCAATTTTCTGAGCAGTGCCATCTTTTACAGCAGCCATAAATTGCTCAATGTCATCAATTCCTGAATCTTTGAGTATAGCCGCAATTTTCTGATCAACACCAGGCAGCTGTTCAACAGTTGTTATTTCTTCATAAGCCGGCTCCTGTTGCTCACTGCCGGTAAAGAGCTGTTCAGCAGCTTTTCTTGTTTCAACAGATTCTGTTAAGTCCATATCAGCGGCCTGCTCGTCTGTCTTAACATCTATGCTCCAGTCGCACAATCTGTTTGCAAGCCTTACATTTTGACCCTGCTTACCTATTGCCAATGAGAACTGAGTGTCGTTTACAATTGCAAGCGCCTCTTTTTTATCCTTGTCTAAAATAACAACACGGCTAACTTCAGCTGGAGAAAGAGCATTCTTTATAAACACATGCGGATCTTCGTCGTACTTAAGAACATCAATTTTTTCACCCTCAAGTTCACGAATTACATTTTGAATACGAACACCTTTTAAACCAACACAAGCGCCAACTGGATCAACATCAGATTTGTTGCTATACACAGCAATCTTTGTGCGATAACCTGCCTCGCGGACAACTTTCTGAATAACAACAGTTTTGTCAGCAACTTCTGGAACTTCAAGCTCCACTATTGAGCGAACAAACTCCGGATCTGTTCTGCTTAGAACAAGCTGTATGCCAGTCTGAGTTTTCTTTATGTCAACAATCAGAGCTTTTATACGGTCATTCTTTTCATAAGTCTCACGAGGGCTTTGGAACTTAGAAGGAAGTATTCCCTCAACTTTTCCAAGGTCTACATAAATGTTGCCGTTATGCTCACGCTGATAATATCCAATAATAATCTGCCCTACTTTGTCTTTGTACTCGTTGTAAAGATTATCCTTAAAACTTTCATTTAGATTCTGATGAGCTGCCTGTTTGCCTGTTGTTACAGCAGAGCGAGCAAAGTCATGCGGGTCAACAAGAATATCAAATTCGTCACCGACTTCACTGTCTGGATTTTTCTTAAGCGCTTCTGATAATTCAAATTCTGTAGAAGGATCGTAAACGCCGTCTACAATCACCTTTCTTGCATAGACAGAAACATCTGACAAGTCATCGTTGAATTTAACAATGCAGTTGTCTGAAGTGCCGTAAGTTCTTTTAAAGGCAGCCTTTATTGTGCCTTCGATAGTTTGTTTAATTGAGTCTTCACTAATACCTTTTTCCGCAGTAAGAGCGCGGATTGCGTCTGCCATTTCTGACATAGCAAGCCTCCTTTATACATGTATAAATTTTGCCTTAGCAATATCTTTATAGGCAACTGATTTTTCACCAGCGCCTTCAACTTCCAACGTAACCTGATTTTCATCAGATGATTTAATAACTCCGCCCACCCAGTCGTTTAGATTTTTGTCCCAGACACGCGCTTCTCTTCCAACGAAGATTTTAAACTCCGCGGCATTCTTGAAATTTCTTTCAACTCCAGGAGAGCACACTTCCATGCTCAAGTCATCGCTTTCTTTATGAAGAAGCTGCTGAAGCTTTGTCTGAAGCGCCCTGTGTGCCTTTGCGCAGTCAGTTATTCCTATGTCTTTTAAAGAATCTTTTGGAGCTATGACAGCAGATATTTGAGTAACATTTTTTTGAGGAGTGATATGAAGCTCAACTAAAAAATACCCAAGCGCCTCTACAACAGAAGCGCACTCTTTGTAATTTGGAACAGTGTCTAGCGAAATATAATCCAATCCTGACCTCTGGTGGAAACAAAACCCACCTACAAAAAAGGAGCCGTTTGCAGGCTCCATCTTAAAGTTTATTAAAATGTATTGACAATATATATTATTGAAAGTATTTAGTCAATATTTGAAGATTGATTTGCTGCTGAACACAATCCTCAAAATTTAGTTCATCTCTAAAAAACTCATTTTCAAAGACTTTGAAGAAGCCATTTTATTGTTTTTACACCAGTCGCATAAACTGTAGTTTATTGTGCAAATACAAATCATCAATTTTTTCAAAATGATTGATTACTTTTAAAACTGGTTCTATATTGAAGGGCGTAAAATAAAGATTGCCTTTGAAAAACAAATTCAATAATTTAAAGGCACGTATAAACATGAGGATATGTGATGAAAGCTAAAATACCAATGACACTTTTATGCGGCTATTTAGGGGCGGGAAAGACTACTCTTTTAAATAAGGTTTTGAATAATCAGAAAGGCTACAAAGTTGCCGTTATTGTAAACGACATAGGCGAAGTGAATGTTGACGCAAGCCTTATTGCAAAAGGCGGACAGGTCACGGACACAAGCAGCATTGTTCCTTTGACAAACGGCTGCATTTGCTGCACGTTAAAGACACAGCTGGCTCTTCAAATAGAGGAGCTTATTAAGAGCGGCAAGTACGACTACATAATGATTGAAGCAAGCGGTGTTTGCGAGCCAATGCCAATTGCGCAGGAGCTAGAGACAATAACTGTTGGAAAGCTTGACAATGTTGTTGGCGTTGTAGACGCAGCCCGTATGGTTGAAGAGTTTGCCGGTGGCGAAAAGCTTTTGAATAAAAAAATGGAAGCTGATGATATTGAGTCGCTTCTAGTGCAGCAGGTTGAATTCTGCTCAACACTTATAATCAACAAAAAAGACCTTGTTACAGAAGAGCAGATGAAAAAAGTACGCGCGGTTATTTCCACCCTTCACCCTGGAATAAATATAATTGAAACTTCACACGGCGATGTTCCTGTAGAAAAGATTCTTGATACAAACAGCTTTGACTTTGACAAGGTTTTTGAAAGCGCCGGCTGGTGCAAAGTGCTGGAGCAGGAAGAGGAAGAAGGCGAAGAGCATGTGCATAAAGCGGAAGGCAGCTCTGGAAGCGATGAGGACGAATATGGAATTAGCACATTTGTTTATTTAAGAAGACGGCCTTTTAACAGAGCAAAACTAGAAAGCTACTTTGACAAATGGCCCAAGACAATAATCAGAAGCAAAGGTTTGGTTTGGCTTGATGACGACCAAGACAATTCTTTAATTCTAGAGACAACAGGCAGGCAGATTACAGCGGGCTATGCTGGACAGTGGCTTGCGTCTTGCCCTAAGAAAGTGCAGGAGCAGGAAATGAAGAAGGACCCCCGCCTTAGAAAAGACTGGGATGAAAAAGTGGGCGACAGAATGATAAGGCTTTGCATTATCGGCCAGAACATGGACAAGGAAAAAATCACATCTGATTTGGACTCCTTGCTTGGTGAAGCTTAATAAAAAATAGTTCTAGACAAAGGCGGCTGAAAGTTCAGCTGCTTTTTTTTTGCAAAAGACTATTTTTTAAAATACAAGTCCACCGTCTTCTGCATATGTTCCGGCAATGGTATTTCAAAAGTCTGCGGCTTCCCTTGAATTGGAAGAGTGAGCTTTGTTGCCGCAAGATGGAGCTTTTTTATGCCGGCCTTGCGAAGAAGCTTGTTCACTTTGAAGTTGCCGTGCAAATCATCGGCAGCTATTGGGGCGTTTGCCTTTGCAAGCTGTATTCTAATTTGGTGCATTCTTCCGGTGCCAAGAGTTATGTGAAGCAAAGAAAGGCTTATGTTATTTGCCGCGCACACATCTTCTGGAAGAGCGGTGGTTTTTTCAACAGTAAAATAAGTTTCTGCAGACTGCTCCCTGCCGTGCGCCTCTACAATTCCACGCAATGTTCCTTTAGACATTTTCTTGCCGTTAACAAAAGGCTCTCCAACGCAAACCGCAACATATTCTTTAGAAACCGAATCTGTTTGAATAAGCTTAATCCACTTTGAGGCCGCGTCTCTTGTCTTTGCAACAATAAG
>JBAXYY010000017.1:0-23290 GCA_041670585.1 Treponema sp.
AAAGAGCAGAAGGAAAAAGAGAACATGAAGTTTGCCGCAGAAAAAAAAGATATTTCTTTTGGCAGCCAGATTCGCTCTTACGTTTTCTGCCCTTATACAATGGTAAAAGATCATCGTACAAAGTATTCTGTTGGTAACATTCAAGGTGTTATGGACGGAGATATTGACGGATTCCTTGATGCTTATCTTTCTGCAAAGTGGAAAGGTATTCCTGTTTCAAACGATGATGATGATGATGATGATGACATTGATAAGGAATAATTGTTAATGTCGAAAAAAGTTTTTGGGATGGAAAAAATAAGTTTTTCTTTACAAACAAGTTTTTCTAGAAAAAAAAGCTTCTCTCTAAAAAAAATTGTATCCATAGTAGCGCTTATTATTCTGCCACAAGTTTTTCTTTACGCTTCTGACTGGACGTTGGGTGCTACTAAATTTTCCTTTTCTCAAAACGAATCTCATTCTTCATCCGAAGAAGATGCTGCTTCTATTCTACCACAGCTTATTCTTGAACAAATTGTTTCAACAAGCTCAAGAATTACAACAAACAGAGAAATGCTTAATCGAGCACTTGATGATTTGCTTACAAAACGTCTTTCTTTGTTTTTACAGCTGTCAAATGAAGTTAAAGTAAGAGACAGCCTTGTTATTCAAGAAGACGATAAAAATAATTTAAAGAAAAAAATAGCTGAAGAAGAAAAGAAAATTGATGACATAGAAAAGCAAATTGATGAAAATCTGAAGCTTGTTGAAAAAGCAAAACGTGAGACTTTAGAAAAAATAAAAAAAGAAGAAAAACCTTCTTTAGAATCAGAGAAAGAATTAAAGGAAGAAAACAGGGAAGACAAAAAACTTTCTTTTCAGTCAATACAATCTTTATTTAATAAAAAAGAAAATGTAGTGGCTCCTCCTTCATCAGAAAAAATTGTCTTATATAAAAATGACTCATCTTCTTTATTTTCTGTTCCAGAAACCGCTTTGATTTCTGGAGTAAAAAGCCGTGAGTTTGACAAGGCAGTCACAAGCGCAAAAATAAACGGCCTGCTTACAGGAACAATTACAATTTATGGCGATTATATTGCAGTTACTGTAGAGCTTTTAATTTTTCCAGGCGCAATTTCTAACGGCGTTGTCACAGAAGTAGGAACGTTGTCTGACTTAGTTGAAATAGCTCAGAACATTGCTCTTTATTTTTCTCCAAAGATTTTCAATAGTATGCCAATAAATCTTTTTTTTGACATAGTGCCAGAAGATGCTGCCCTTAATGCAAAAGTAACAATAGATGGTATTGTTTATTCAAAAGTGCCACAGAAAGCAATTATTCAATCAGGAATACATACTATAGAAATTGAAAGCAAAGGTTACAACACTCAAACTGTTTCTTGGAATTTCTCAGACGTGCCTTCATTTTTAATTCATGCTGCTTTTACTGAAGAAAAAAATGGTGTTCTTTCATTGTCATTAAAAGAGCCTTTAGTTGGTGCATTTTATGCAAACGGTAAGTATTCTGGTGAAAGCGGTGTTGGAAAAATTTCAACAAGTATTGAAATAAATGGACAGCCAGTAATTGGACAAATTCTTACAGATAAAAAATCAGTTAAAAAAGTTAGAAAAGAAGTGAAAGATGAAAATGGAAAAATAAAATACGAAGAGACAGAGGAAGAAGGCAGTTACATTGGCTCATTTTTCTACATACCGGAATTCCTTTCCAATCCAAATGAAAGCCTGATTATAAAAGCGAAACCTGTTGATAATGCGACTGTTGTAAATAATAGAAGAATTTGGATGTACAGAGGATATTCAGCTCTAATGGTTTCTTTACCTGCGACATTTTTTACTATAGGAAAATCCAAGGCTTTGACAAACGGATATAATTCAGGCGCAATAACTGATATTAGTCAAATTGCAACATGGCAGAATGCAAGTTATATTTCAATAGGTGTTTCTTGCGCAGCGGGAGCGTTTTTTATTTTTGAGCTTGCCAAGTATTTAAAGGCAGCTGACGCAGTTATACCAGTAACTGCAAGACAGGCAAAAAATTCTGAAATAGAAAAATCACTTGAAAAATCAAAAGCTCTTGAAATTCAGGAAGATGAAAAACAAAATGATACAGTAAACACAGAAGATTCTTCTGTTACTACAACTGAAACTTCAACTGACCAAACATCAACTGAATCAATTATAAATAAAATAAATGAATAACTAACAGGAGAATATATGCCAAAAACTTCATTTGCTGAAAAACTAAAATCACTTTTTAATATTCATAAAAATAAAGATGATAACTTTTTTGATGAATTAACAGACGCACTTATTGAAGGCGACATAGGTGCAAAAACCGCTGTTGAAATAGTTGAATCTCTTAAAAAAAAATGTAAGGAAAATAAAATTTACACAGAGCAAGAAATCTTATTAGAATTAAAAAATATGCTTCTTGAAGATGTAAAGCAAGTGGAGCTATGTCCTGAAGAAAATAAAGTCAACGTTTACTTGGTTCTTGGTGTTAATGGAGTTGGAAAAACTACAAGTGTTGCTAAAATGGCAAAATATTATGACAGTAAAAATGTAAAAGTAATTATGGCTGCGGCGGACACTTTTAGGGCGGCTGCAGTTGACCAGATTGACATGCATGGAAAAAATTTAAATATACGTGTTGTGCAACATCAAATGGGCAGCGATCCTTCTGCTGTTGTTTTTGACGCAGGCGTTGCATGCTCTTCACAAGGTGGCGGACTTGTTTTAGTAGACACTGCAGGCAGACTTCACAACAAAGAAAATCTTGTGAATGAATTAAAAAAAATCGACAGGATTGCATCTTCAAAAGCTTCCCCTGGCTGCTATAAAAAAATACTTGTTGTAGATGCAACTACAGGACAGAATGCTGTAAGGCAAGCAGAGGTTTTTAATGAAGCTGTAGGAGTAGATGCTGTTGTCCTTACAAAATATGATTCCACTGCAAAAGGTGGAGCCGCAATTTCAATAGGCCGGGAACTAAATATTCCAGTAGCGTTTGTCTGCAATGGAGAAAAGTATGATAACATTGCATTGTTTGACAGTAAAAAATATGCAGATGAATTTTTAGGCACAAAATAAAATGGATCTCGCCACAGCAGTGTTATTTTTTTATCTTCTCTTTCCAACTTTTTCTGTACAGCAAAAGAATTTATCCTATGCATTTGGAAAGGAGCGCTTAACAATAATTGAAGAAAATGAAAAATGCAATGAAGTAAAAAAATATTTAGGAATAGAAGCAGAAGATACTCAAATTTACACAAAAGAAATATTTGAAGGCGATGATGTTCCTCTTCCTGAAGGCCTTGAGTTTCCTGAGTATGGACCTCAAAGCGAAGGCAGCTCTTTATTAGGTGATGAAAAAAAATCAGCTGAAGAAGAAGTAAAACCAATTGCCGAAATACAATATTTGAATTCTAAAAATCGACTAAGGCTTTTTGAATACGGAGAAGAAAAATTTTCTGTAGGAATATTGAATCAAAATAAATCGCTTGTGTCTGTTAATAAAGATAAAATCACTCGAATACAATATGACAACAGTTTTAGAATTCAAGAAAAAGTTATTTGGAAAAATGGAACTTCTGTTACTGATTCCACTGTAATAAAAAAGATTACTTATAAATATAATTCTGATTTGAATGAAAATAATCTAAACTCAAAGACTCCTCCTGAATTTTCAAAGCCATATTTAATTACAGAAGAATATCCAAATGATAGAAAAATTACAGAAACGTATTCTGATGAAATAGGAAATCCTATAAGGGTAGAGTATTCTCATTTTATAGACGATCCTGATGCGGTGCAAAAATACAATGATGACAAAAAAAAGAAATTAGAGGAACAGAAAAAAGTTCAACAAAAACAAAATGAACAGCAACAGAATAAAACAGCAAATGACGAATCAAAAAAAACAGAAGAAAAAGTTGAAAATAAACCAAAAACTTTTCCTCAAAAGAAAATTCTTGATAAAAAAACAATAAGAACCTTTGATAATGAAAACAGAGTTTTAACAGAAACTCAAACTACATATTTTGAAATTCCAGACAAGCTTAGACAAGGAAAAACAATTCCTTCTAGTATGACAACATCAAATGAATATGAATATACAAATAAATCAGATGTCCCAAATTTAAGATTTTATGAAAATGAAAAGTTAAGAATGTTCACTTCTTATATTGATAAAGATACTTATGAACAGACAATGTATTTTGACAATGATTATATTGTAAAAACAAAATACTTTCATGGTAGAAAAGTTAATGAAATTATTTATTTAGGCGCAACTGAAATTAAGAGGCAAAAATTTGAATAAAGAAAAACAAACTAAAGAAAAAACGGCCTCGTTAAAATGGATTTTATTCATATCAAATAGATTCAGCAAAGTTGACAGAAAAGGACGCTCAGCTGTAACAAGCGCACTTGCTTCATTGGGAATATGCTTTGGAGTTATGACTCTAATTGTTACAATAAGCGTAATGAACGGATTTCAAATGGGCTTTAAAGATGCCATAATGGAAGTAAGCTCTTATCACATAATGGTTAATGATATTGAAGATGACACAAAGTTTTTAAATTGGTGCGAAAATGAAAATCAAATAAAATCAATAATTCCTTTTTATGAAGCTCAAGGGCTTATGGTAGGTCATGCAAAAAAACAAACTGCTGCTTTAATCAGAGCTGTTCCTAAAGATATTCTACAAAAAGATGAAGGCTTTGCAAAAGAATGCCAGCTAATTTCAGGCTCATTCGACTTGTCAAATCCAAATGGAATTATTTTAGGCAGCACACTTGCAAGAACATTGGGCGTAAGGGTTGGAAGCCGCATAAATATTGTTGCAATGAGCGGCTCCTCTGACACTGAACTTTTGTCTAGCGACAGGGTGTTTTTTGTAAGCGGAATATTTCACACAGGCTACTCAGATATAAATTCAGCGTATTCTTTTATAAGTTTGCAAGATGGTGAAAAATATTTTGGTAATACAGCACAAGTTACTTACGGAATAAAATTAAATGACAGCAACAAGGATTCAATAGAAATTTCTTCTATAAATAAATCTTTTCCTTCTGCTAAAAGTGAAAGCTGGAGAAGCTACAACAGAACTTTCTTTGGCGCGCTTCGTGTTGAAAAAAACATGCTGATGCTTTTGGTGTTTTTAATTTTCATTGTTGTGGCAGTAAACATTTACAACGGAATGAGAAAAATGGTTTATGAACGTCGTGAAGAAATTGCGGTAATATCTGCGTTTGGCGGAAAGTCAAAACAAGTGCAAGGAATATTTATAATGCAAGGGCTTCTTACCGGAATAAAAGGCTCAATTCCAGGCGCGCTTCTTGGACTTTTTCTTTGTGTAAAAATGGACACTGTATTTATGATTCTTTCAAAAGTTCAGTATTGGATGGAATATTTTTTTTATATGATTGTGTCGCCACAAAATACAGCTCTACTTAGTGAAAATCCAATGTACAGTGTTTATGCTTCCATTCCTGCAAGAATGGTTCCTAGTGAGATTATACTTATAACTTTTTTTGGAATATTTTCTTCTCTTGCGGCTTCTTGGGTTGCAAGCAGAGGTATTCTTAAGCTAACAGTTGCGGAGGTTCTACGTGATGAGTGAAATTGATGATGAAATTTTAACAATTGAAAATCTAGAAAAAACATACAAGACTTCTAGTGAAACTCTAACAATTTTAAAAGGTTTGAACATGAATATTAAGCGCGGAACAAAGTGTGTGATTGTTGGAAGAAGCGGAAGTGGAAAATCAACACTGCTAAATATTATAGGCGGACTTGATTCAGCAACATCAGGAAGTGTGCTTGTTGATGGAAAAAATATTACGTCTCTTTCGGAGGACAACCTTACAAATTACAGACAGAAATTCTTAGGGCTGATTTTTCAGTTCCATTATCTTTTAAAAGATTTCACAGCTTTAGAAAATGTTTTTCTTCCATCATACATGGCAGGAGTTTCTAAAAAAAATGCAATGGAAAAAGCAAAATCTTTATTGAATGATGTTGGTCTTTCTGACAGGGCAGACCATCTTCCGTCACAGCTTTCAGGCGGTGAGCGGCAGAGGGTTGCAGTTGCGCGCTGCTTAATAAACGACCCTGAGCTTATTCTTGCAGACGAGCCAACAGGAAATCTTGACCCAGTAAACGCTGCTTTAATTGGAGACTTGCTGTTTTCAATGGCTGACCGTTATAAAAAAACATTGATTCTAGTAACGCACGACATGAAAATTGCGTCAAAGGGCGATGTAAGATATTTTATACAAAACGGAGCTCTTACAGAAAAAAATCCGCAGGAGCAAAATGCTTCATCAGAAAATATCAACGGAGAAAACGAATGACATTCCGCTCAAGTTTTCTTTATGCAAGCAGAATAATATTTTCAAAAAACAAAGGCTCTTCAGAAAAAAGCCACGGCAAGCGGACCCTTTTAGGAGCATGTCTTTGCATTGGAATAAGCTTGATTCCGTTAGTTGCAATTCTTGTTATAAGCGACGGCATGATTCAAGGAATTACAGGCAGAATGATTGGTCTTTCTTCAAGAGACTTGTGCGTTTCAATAGAAAGCAGTTCGCCTTCTGTAGCAGACTACAGTTCATTTGTTCAAGCGGCAGAGAGTCTTACACAACTTGAAGATGTTGTTTCTTCATATCCAGAAATACAAAGCACAGCATTGGCTTCTGGAAAAACTTCAAGAACAGGGGCAACTGTACGCGCTGTTCAAAAAGACATTTTCACCTCTGATAAAAACTTCTCTTCATTATTTAATGTTATTGAAGGAAGCACAGATTTGTCTGGAGGAAAAGACGCAGTAATTGGACAGAAGATTGCGGAAATGCTGAACTTGCATGTGGGTGACAATTTGCGCCTTATAACAGTCAGCACAAAAGGCAATGCGCATATTGTTCCAAAAATGGCCACGCTAAAAGTTAAGGGAATAGTGTCATGCGGTTACCAGGAGCTAGACGCTCTTTGGATTTTTATTCCACTGGAAACTGGCTTTTCAATTTTACCAAAGGACTCTTCTGAATATAATATTGGACTAACAACAGAAGATGCTTTTTCAAAAACACTTTATCAAACGCAGGGCAGAATACAATACGCTCTTTACGGAAATGAAAATATTTCACCAATAGATTCCGCTTACGTCTACAGATGGGACGAAATGAATGCTTCTGAATATGAAAATTTTTCATCAACTCAAGCGCTTCTTCTTTTAATTATGCTTTTGATTGTTCTTGTCGCAAGTGTAAACATAAGCTCTGCCCTTGTGATGATTGTAATGGAACGAAGAAAGGAAATTGCAATTTTAAAAAGTGTCGGCGGAACTGCAGAAGGAATAGCAACTTCTTTTTTACTAACTGGTTTTGCAGCCGGTCTTGGTGGAGTGATTGTAGGAATTCCTCTAGGGCTGCTAGCCGCGGTTAACATAAACGGAATTATTTCATTCATGGAAAAAATAGTAAACTTTGGAGCAGAATTTGTATATCTTTTAAGTAATGCAAATCTTTCTTCTTACAAAGAAATTCATTTGCTTGATCCTGCATATTATCTGCAGAATATTCCTGTCTCTGTCCCATTCAACAAATTATTTATAATTGCTTCTGGAACACTTGTGCTTTCATTGATTGTATCGGCAATACCTGCAATAAAAGCTGGAAAAGAGAAGCCTTTGGATACTTTGCGGAAAATGTAAAAAAATGATAATATAGGGTATCTCTTAAAACTGAAGTTTTAGAGGCTCTCATAAAACAAACAGGGGTTAATTATGGTTTGTGATTTTTGCCATGAAAATGAAGCAGTAATTTTTATAGAGCAAGTTAACAGTAATGGTCAGAAGCGCAAAATCGGCATGTGCATGGAATGTGCAATTGCAAGAGGAATAAGCTCCGACCCAAAAAGCATTGAATCGTCAATAGGAAATTTGTTCAACGAAATTACAGCCAATGTAAAAAAATTAGAAAAAGAAAACAACAGATTATGTCCAGTTTGCGGAACAAGCCTTGCAGAAATAAAAAAAACAGGCTCCACAGGCTGCCCTGAATGTTATGCAATTTTTAAAGATGAAATACAAAAAATACTTTTGAATAAAGGAATATCCGGCAACTACACCGGCTCAATGCCTTCACGCTTGGCTTCTTTTAAATCAGTTCTAAATGACAGAATTGCTCTTCAAAATAAACTTAATGACGCTGTTCAAAAAGAAGATTATGAAAAAGCCGCTATGTACAGAGATTATCTTCATGCCTTGGAAAAAAATCCAGTTGCAGGCTCTAACGGAGATCTTTAATGGACAAGCACCTTGCAATTCCCGGCTCAACTGGCGCATGGTATTCATGTTCTGGAAAAGATGACGATGTAATTCTTTCAACTAGAATTAGGCTCGCTAGAAATTTAGCAGATTTTCCATTTCCTCCAAAATTACAAGAAAGTGACAGCATTAGAATACAAGAAATTGCTTTTGACGTGTTCAATCATTTTGAAAACAGTGAAAAATATCAAGCTGTCTCTGTAGAAAAATTAGATCCGCTTGGCAGCCGCATTCTTCAGGAAAGAGGCATTATAGATTCCACAGAAGGAAAAAACTTAGGAATAGTAATGCGCACTGACGGAAAAGTTTCTTGCACAGTGAATGTTGTTGACCATGTAAGAATTTCTTCTTTTGTCTCTGGCTTTGATGTAGACGGCGCTTTAAAACTATGCCGTGAAGTTGATGAGGAAATGCAGAAAAAAATTCAGTTTGCCGCAAGCTACGATTTTGGCTATTTGACAACATCTGTAAAAGACGCAGGCAGCGGCATGAAAATTTCTTTTAGAGTTCATCTTCCGTCGCTTTCTGCATTGGGTAAAATTGAATCAATTGCAACTGAGATGAGCAAAAAAAACATAAGCTTTTCTGCAAGCTACGGCGCTGGTGAAATAGGCTCGTCATTAGGTTCGTACTATCAAATATCAACAGTGAATTGTTTTACAGGAAACGAGTTTGACCAAATTGCAGAAATCACTTCTGAAGTTGAAAAAATAGTTGAGCTTGAAAGAAGCGCAAGATCAAAATGCAATGAGCAAATGCCAACAAACGCGAGAAATCAAATATACAGATCTTTTGGAGTATCTCAGTTCAGCAAATTTCTTACATTAAGAGAATCAATAGATTTGATTGGCGGAATAAAATGGGGAAAAGATTTGCAGCTTTTAACAGGCATAGAATATTCAGAGCTGCATGCGCTTTTGTATAGAATTCAAGAAGCACATTTGCAGTTTGCAATAAAAAATGGAAACTTTAACTTTGAAGAGGATATTGCCGATAATACCGAAAGGAAGGTATGCCGTTTGAGGGCCCTTGTTCTTCAGGAGTCGTTCGAAGACATACATTTAGGTGAATAAAACTGGGAGGTTTGCGTAATGAAAGGACTGTCGCCTCGTGCTCAAAGACTTATGGTTGCATTGGCTCAAGATGAAGGAAGAAAACTTGGAAGCAGCCAGCTGCAGCCAGAACATGTAATACTTGCGCTTGTAAAAAGTGGAGACGGTTTAGGCTATCTTGCTCTAAAAGTAATGAGCATAAATCTCTTAACAATACAGTTGGCGTTGGAACAAAGCTTGCCTGTAAATTCACCAGTGGAAGATTTTTCTGATTTGCCACCAAGCCGTCGTCTTAGAACAATGCTTGATGTTGCGGCAGTTGAGTCGCGCGCTTTAAATACAGATTACATTGGAACTGAGCATTTGCTTTTAGCGGCTATTCGCGAAGAGCAGAGCATTACTTGGAGATATTTTGACAAGGCAGGAATTACAATTGACCAGGCGCGTGAAGCTGTTGCAGGCATAGAAAGAAAAATTCCTTCTTCTGCAAAAACAGACGGAATGAAGGCCGCGGCTGACGCTTTGTTTCAAAGGCTAATTCCACAAGGTAAAAACGTTCCACAATTTTCAGATGGAACTGTTCCACCTCAGCAGAAGAAAAATAATCCTAACAGCATTTTAGCACAGTACAGCACGGACTTGACAGCAGAAGCAAGAGAAGGCAATGCGGACCCTGTTGTTGGACGCGAAAAAGAAATCAAACGTGTAATTCAAATCTTGAGCCGACGCACAAAAAACAATCCTATTTTAATAGGTGAGCCAGGTGTTGGAAAAACAGCAATTGTAGAAGGTCTTGCTCAGCACATAGCAAAAGGCAGTGTGCCAAGAAATTTATTAACAAAACGCGTTTTAAATTTAGACTTGGCTGCTCTTATTGCGGGAACAAAATACCGTGGTGAGTTTGAAGACAGAATGAAAAAGCTCATGAAGGAAGTTTCAGACACAAAAGATGTAATTCTTTTCATAGACGAAATTCACACAATAATTGGAGCGGGCGGCCCTGAAGGCACAATGGACGCAAGCAATATGTTAAAGCCTGCGTTAAGCCGTGGTGAGCTTCAGTGCATTGGAGCTACAACTACAAAGGAATACAGAAAATATTTTGAAAAGGACAGCGCCCTTACACGAAGATTCCAAACAGTGCAGGTTGAAGAGCCAAATGAAAAAGACACAGCGCAAATCTTGCAAGGCCTAAAGAAAAAGTACGAAGAATTCCACAATGTGATTTACGATGAAGGTGTAGTAGATTCAATTGTAAAATACAGCGAAAGATATATTCCAGAACGCTTCTTGCCGGACAAGGCAATTGATATTTTGGATGAAACAGGTGCTGCTAAAAAAATTCAAGAAGAAGAGAGGCCAGCAGAACTTGCTGAGCTTGAAAAATCAATAGAAAAACTTTCTGAAGAAAAGAAAAATCTTGTTCTAAATCAGGACTATGAAAATGCCGCTGTTGTAAGGGACAAGGTTATTGACCTAAAGCAAAAGCTTGACGAGTTTTCAAATTACTGGAAGAACAGCGAAGTTGCTTCAAAAAAGCATGTCACTGTAAAAGATGTTTGTTCAATAATCAGCTCTGTTACAGGCATTCCTGTAGAACAGCTTGACTCTGGAGAAACATCAAGATTGCTTCACATGGAGGACTCTCTTCATAAGGAAGTTGTGGGGCAGGACGAAGCAATCTCAATAATTAGCGGCGCTGTTAGAAGAAGCCGTGCAGGAGTTTCATCTTTAAAAAGACCTCTTGGCTCGTTTGTGTTCCTAGGCCCAACAGGTGTTGGAAAAACCCAGCTTGCAAAAGCGCTTGCAAAATTTCTTTTTGGAACAGAAGACAGCCTTATAAGAATTGACATGAGCGACTACATGGAAAAACAAAATGCCTCTCGCTTGGTAGGCGCGCCTCCAGGATACATTGGCTATGAAGAAGGCGGCTTCCTTACCGAAAAAGTTCGTGAGCACCCGTACTCTGTAATCTTGCTTGATGAAATAGAAAAAGCGCATCCTGATGTTTTCAATCTTCTGCTTCAATTGTTTGAAGAAGGAGAGCTTAGTGACAACTTGGGCCACACAGTAAGCTTTAAAAACACCATAATCATAATGACAAGCAACGCCGGAGCTAGGGAAATTATGAGCGAAAGCAAAGTCGGCTTTTCAACTTCAAAGAACGGCGTTCTTCCATACAATGAAATAAAATCAAGCGCTACAGAAGAGCTAAAAAAAGTAATGTCCCCTGAGCTTCTAAACAGAATTGATGACGTAATAGTTTTCAACGCTTTGACAAAAGAGCAGGTTAATTCAATTCTAGACATTCAAATAAAAGAGCTTGATGAAAGGCTTAGTGAAAAAAATCTTTCTGTTACACTAAAACCAAAAGCACGTGAATATATGGTTGAGCATGGCTACGACCCTTCAATGGGCGCGCGTCCAATGCGCCGTCTTATACAAAATGAAATAGAAGACAAGATTGCTGACTTAATTCTAAGCGGCAAAAGGGAAGACAGCAATAAAATTACAATTGATTCTGACGGTGAAAAGCTGACTGTGAAATTTAAAAAATCACGCAAGGAAATAAAAGCCCCTCAGACAAAAATATTAATTGGCAACGAAAAATAAAAAATATGGAGTAAAAATATGTTCTCAGACTTTGGAGAAAAATTTACAGGCGAATCTGGAATACTTCAGCTTATGGACGACTTAGGAAAGCCTGTTCCGCAAGGTGTAAAGTCATATGCTTTAGGCGGCGGAAACCCAGCTCAAATACCGCAGATAGAAAAAATGTACCGTTCTGAAATGGAGCGCATCTTAAAAGATGGCAGGAGCTTTGAAGATTTGATTGGCAAGTACGACGGACCTCAAGGAAAAGTTCAGTTCATAGAATCAGTGGCGGAATACCTTTCAACAACATACGGCTGGAAAATAGGTCCAGAAAATGTTGCTGTTTGCAACGGAAGCCAGAGCGCGTGCTTCTATCTTTTTAATTTGCTAAGCGGCACATTTACAGACACGAACAAAAATAAATTCCGTAAGACAATTCTTTTTCCTTTAGTTCCAGAGTACGTTGGTTACGCCGACCAGGGAATAGAAAGCGGCACTTTTGTAAGCATACCTTCAAAATTTACAGAATACAAAGACCACACGTTCAAGTATTTTGTAGACTTTGAAAAGCTAGAGGCGTATTTAGCAAAGCATCACGAAGTTGGGGCAATGTGTGTAAGCCGCCCTACAAACCCAACAGGCAATGTTCTTACAGATCAGGAAGTGCACCACATGGCAGCGCTGGCAAATCAGTACAACATTCCGTTAATCATAGACAATGCGTATGGTCTTCCGTGGCCGCATATAATTTTCAACGACAACGCCACACCTTACTGGGACGAAAATGTAATTCTTAGCATGAGCCTTTCTAAAATAGGTTTGCCAAGTTTAAGAACAGGAATTATTATTGCAAAAAAAGAAATTGTAACAGCGCTCTCCAATTTAAATTCAATTGTTGCATTGGCTTCAGGCAGCTTGGGGCAGGCGCTTGCGGCAAACTTAATTAAGAACGGCTCCCTTGTGGAAAACGCAAAAAAATACGTGCGCCCTTTCTATGAAGAAAAAAACAAAAAAGCGCAGACCTTCATTCATAAATATTTTTCTGGTGGAGACTACGCAGTCCACAAAGGTGAAGGCTCAATTTTCCTATGGATTTTAATGAGAGACCTTGCGATAACAACAAAGGAGCTTTACGCAAAGTTAAAGCAGAAAGGTGTTGTTGTAGTTCCTGGCGAATATTTCTTCTTTGGAAAAAACAGCGATCCTAATCTTCCACCTGTAGAAGAGCACCCGCATTATTCAAAGTGCATAAGGCTGAACTACGCGCGTCCAGACGAAGAGCTTGAAGAGGGCATAAAGATAATTTCTGAAGTGTACAAGGCCAACAGAAAATAAGCCCACCACTTTTAGAAAGTTCTATCATTATTGTAAACAAAAATAAATTAAGCTATAATTTTTAAATGGAACCTCTAAAACTTCAACTTTTAGAGATGACATAAAACTACATCAAGAGGTTAATAAAATGAAAGAGTTCCTTCAATATGACACAGTGCGCAACGATGCCCTAATTCTTGCGGACAAAATGTACAAGCAGGACAACTTTGTTCCAGACGTTATTTACGCTTCATTAAGAGGCGGCGCTTACATGGCAAATGTAATAAGCGAATATTACAAAGTGGCCCTAAAAAACCACAAGCCGGTTTTATACGCGGCGGTTGTCGCAAGAAGCTACAGCGACATAAGGCAGCAGAACGCAGTAAGAGTAGACGGCTGGACTTATGCCCCGGAGTATCTACGTATGGGCGACAAGATTATGCTAGTTGACGACATATTTGACTCTGGCAGAACTTTAAATTATTTAGTAAGCGTCTTAATGGAAAAAGGCATTCCGCGCGATGACATAAAAGTTGTAGTGCACGACTACAAAACTTTCACTTACAGGGAAAACCAGCCAATTCAGCCTGACTACTGGTGCAGAAAGTTTGTAATTAAAACACCAGAAGAAGACCGCTGGATAAACTATATGAGCCACGAAATGGTAGGCCTTACAAATGAAGAGCTTGAAGAACATTACTTTAAAAAATATCCAGAGCTTCGTGGAGTTCTTGCCCCAATTTTCAAAGAAGAAAAATAAGGTTTTCTAATGAAGAAAAAAATTAGGCTGCTTTCTTTATCACTTATAATTTCTCTATTTGCATGTGCAAACGTTTTTGCATTCTCAGAAAAAGATATTATAAGCCCTGTAGAAGGAACTTGGTCTAATAAGCAGCCTTTGGTGTTAAATATACAGGACGGCAGCTATTTATATTATTCTCTTTCATCTTCTGACCCTCTTGTTTCTGGCTTTGCTTACGACGGTCCTGTTGTAATTGACCAGACAGGCTCCATTACAATTTACATAACTTCTGTAAGCAATGCAGGAGTGCGTTCAGATTTCAAAGTGAATTATTTAGTAATGAATTCAGAGCCTCTTGCTTCAACAGATGAGTCGTCATTGTTCCTTCAAAACATTTCAACAAATCCCATTAGAAAATATATATCTGGAACATTGTTTTCTATTCCATCAAATTTTAAGTACTGCATGGGTCAGAATAAAGTTCCTTCTCAAAATGGAAGCCAGCTTTCTGTTTCAGCAAATAACAAATTGGAAAGATATCTTCCATGTACAATTTCTGACGGAAAAAACTTCTGGCGGTTCATAATTCATACAGTTGCTTCTGAAAGTGAGCTTGTTTCTGGCAGAACAGTTCCATTTAAAATAGAAAACTGGACAACATTTGCTTACACAGGTGAAAAATTAATTTATCAAATTGATGACGGCTATTGGTCCGCAAGCACAGAGCCGGTTGCTTTGGACAGAAATGTGGAGCACATAGTAAGATGGCAGTCAGTTGCATACGAATTTGGAAATGAAGTTCAAAGCTATACAATTCCAGTAAAACCTGAAATCTGTTCATATAAGTCAACAGACGGAGCTATTACTTTTTCCATACCTGGTGAAAATAATTTTGAAATAGGACCTTCTTCCAAATACTTAGAGTCAGGAACAATTGCTTCTGGATTATACAAGTCTATTCAAGTGGACACTTTTACAGGCGATAATATTGGCGGAAAAATTATTGTCAGCGTATTTTACGACAATGTTTATCAAGGCGACTTGGAAAAGGATTATTTACTAGACAAACAACCGCCAGAACCTCCTGTAATAAGTTCTTCATCGGCTGAAAAATTTGCAAGAAACAAGGTTACAATTTCAATCACATCGGAAGAAAATTCAGAAATCTTTTATGCAGTAAGCGAACCACTTACTTCAGACACAGGCTTTGAAGGCTCTTCGAATTCAAGCTTTGATTCTGTTAAGCCCGGTGAATTTAAATTATACACTACACAAATAACACTTGAGTCTTTAGATTCAGCCGCTTTTTATAAAGTGAATTCTTATGCAGTAGATTTAGCAGGTAACAAAAGCTCTATCTCTGAATATAGAGTTGTAGTTGACGAATATAATTTTTATCTTTCTCCAGACGGCACTGCTTTTGAAAACAAAACTCTTTCCAATTCAGATGAAAATAAAATTGAACCAGACGGCAGCTATGGAAATCCTTTTACAACTTTTTCACAAGCGTTGAAAATTGTAAACTCAAATTCTTACACAAGACTTCATTTGCTAAAGGACATTACACTTGAAAGCGGTGTGAATGAAATAAAATCCAATTGCCTTTTGATCAGCACAAATTCTAAAATTATATTGCCACAAGATTGTGTAATTAAAGTTAGCGGCGCAGATTTTGAAATTCAAAATGTTATTTTTGAAAAGCAAGTAGGAACTGCTTACGACAAAACATATTTATCAAATGATCAACTTGAATGTGTTCAAAAAATGTTCATTACAAAAAACGCAGCGGTGACTTTTTCAAACTGCGAGCTTGTTGGAATATTCAGCCAAGACGGAATTCTTCTTGATTTAGACTCATCAAATATAAAATTAGAAAATTGCGGCATAACAGTTCAGGCAGAAAAATATGCTTGTGGAATATCCAGTGTTGACTCAAATGTAGAAATTTCAAAGCAGCGAATAACTTCAATTGCCCCTACTTGTGTTTGCTACAGTGTAAGGGGAGGGCGGCTTAATGTGCAGTCAAGCACATGCACTGTAATAGGTCATCTTTGCAGAATTGCGGAACTTAAGACGTGCAATGCTACATTAGAAAAAAATTCTTTCATTGCAAAACTTGACGAAGCAAACAATAGTGTTGAATCAGTTTGGAAAGACGTGGACACAGTTCTAATTCAAAACAAAAATGAAATAAATGGATTTATAAAATGAAATATATTTGCGGCATGGACGAAGCGGGGCGTGGACCATTGGCAGGCCCTGTTACAGCAGGATGTGTCCTTCTTCCAAAAGATTTTCCAATAGAAATATTAAACGACAGCAAAAAGCTTTCAGAAAAAAAACGCGATGCTGCTGAAATTATTATAAAAGAAAAAGCGTGCTGGGGCATAGGAATCATTGACGAAAAGACAATAGACAAAATAAATATCCTTCAAGCAAGCCTTCTTGCAATGAAGACAGCATACGACATGATGATTCTAAAACTGCCTCTTTGGTGCAAAAAAAACAACATTGCTCACGTTCCAGAAATAAATGAAATAACAGCAATAGCAGATGGCACTTTCTGTCCAGATGTTACTTGTGAATGTAGAAGTGAAATAAAAGCTGATGGAAAATATCCAGAAGTAATGGCCGCAAGCATAATAGCAAAAGTCGACCGTGATAAAATAATGGTTGAATACGACAAGCTATATCCAGAGTACGGATACGCAAAGCACAAGGGCTATCCAACAAAAGCCCATGTTGAAGTTTGCCGCCGTCTAGGGCCTTCCCCAATACAGCGGCTTACTTTTAAATATTAAATGCAGTCTCTAAAAACTATTCTGATTTCTTTTCTTCTGTTGTTGAAGTAGAAGGTGTTGTTTGTGCAGCTGAATCTTCACTGCGTTTAGAAACAACATGAAGCACTCTGCCTGTCCGTTTAATTCCGTCATCTTCCCTAGCTGCTCTTCTGTCTGCAACAAGACGGCTTTCGCCTTTTCTTCTGTAGACTTTCTTAGTGCTGAACGAAGAAAAATCTGAGCCGGAAGATTCGTTTCTTCCGCTGCCATATTTTGCTTCCTTCATAGCTTTCTTTTCTGCCCGTGCCTTCGCTCTTTCTTTTCTGTCCTTTTCAATAAACTTTAACGAGTCGTCCATGCCTGTAAAAAATTTCTGCATATCATCAGCAAAAATAACAATAGCGCGTCTGTCGTCTATTTCGCCTTCTTTCTGTTTGCTTTCAACAACTTGAAGGAACACATCGCCATTGCGGTTTTCCTTTACGTTGAAAAAATAAGAACGGTTGTCTAAATTTACTTGTGTCGTAAAAAGTTCACCGCGTATACCCATATTTTCCTTCCTTAATCGTGTAGTGGATTGTTCGCAAAATGTACCATATTTTTATTTGTAGTTCAAGCATATTCTTTTTAATTTTTTTGGACTAAACTTTTTCTTAAAACTGCCGGGCATGCCGGACATGTTTCTTAAACGGGTTTTACGCACTTCCGCTGTCGCTCCATTCCTCCGCTGTCGCTGCGGAACTGCTTCGCAGGTGCTACAAGCCCTCGTAGGCAAAATGTTTTACATGCTCATAAAAACAGGCTCGTCTTCTGTATATTGCTGCTTGATTAGAAAATAAACTATAAACGCCGCTACAGCATAAATTACAGCAACTGGTGTGTAAAAATAAAATTTGCCGCCAAAGTACCACCATGTTTCCATTAAGGCTGGAACACATAAATTTGCAAGCAGCAGAATGCTCAACAAAATTATTTTGCCCACAGATTTGCTTCCATAGGCAGAATAAATATTTTGAATTAAAAAAGCGCAGAAAATCACCATTGAAATAAAGAGCACAGTTTTTACAAACAGCGGAAAAAATGAAAGTGCCTCAGTTAATGAAAAAATTTTATATGGAATAAAAACCGCATAGAATGAGCCAACAAGCGGAATAAAGCAGTTTATTTTATATTCAACAGAATCTTTAGAAAACAACACGAACAGCCCGCACAAAATAACGCATGGCAGAAGTGCCTCAAGCAAAAACAAGTGAATAAAGCCACTAAAAAAAGAAGCTGTCTGTGTATATTCAGAAATAAAGAAGAAAGCCTTTATTGCGCAAAAAATTGCAGAGCTTAAAAATCCCCACAGTATTGCCGGAATAAAAGAAAGTCTTTCCTGTTTTGTCTTAGATAAAATCCAGCCCGTTAAAAAAGCCGGTATTGCAATAATTGTAAAAAGGTACATGACGTAAGACTATCATTTATCAACTTAATTATCAATTCTCACCAATGAATATTTTCTTCCTCTTTAATTTACAATTAAAAAGGCTCCCTTCAAAGAAGTTGCTCTTTGAAAGAAGCCTCGTATTGTTTTTTAGAAACAACTATTTATTTGTCAAATGCATGTCCGGCAGAACCGAGGACATCAATGTTTTTGTGCATGTACATTTTCTTAAGCTCGTCGCGTGCTGGTCCCAAGTATTTGCGTGGGTCAAATTCATCTGGGTGCTCAAAGAACACTTTGCGGATTGCGGCTGTCATTGCCAAGCGTCCGTCAGAGTCAATGTTGATTTTGCAAACAGCAGACTTTGCTGCCTTTCTAAGCTGCTCTTCAGGAATGCCAACTGAATCTGGAATCTTTCCACCGTATTTTTCAATTTCTTTAACGTACTGAATAGGTACAGATGAAGAACCGTGCAATACGATTGGGAATCCAGGAAGCTTCTTTTCAACGCCCTCAAGAACGTCAAATGCTAGTGGCGGTGGAATTAAAATGCCGTCAGCGTTGCGTGTGCACTGCTCTGGTGTGAATTTGCAGCGGCCATGGCTTGTTCCAATAGAAATAGCAAGAGAGTCAACTCCTGTCTTTTCAACAAAGTCCTGAACTTCTTCTGGCTTTGTGTAATGGCTTGTAGCTGCGCTTACTTCGTCCTCAACACCTGCAAGAACTCCAAGTTCGCCTTCTACAGTAACATAATCTTTCTGTGAGTGAGCGAAGTCGCAAACTTTCTTTGTAAGGGCAACGTTCTCATCATAAGGAAGAGCTGAACCGTCAATCATTACAGAAGAAAATCCGTTCTCAATGCAGTCGCAAGCAACTTCATAAGAAGGGCCGTGGTCAAGGTGAAGTACGATTGGAATATCGCATCCAAGCTCGTGTGCGTACTCTACAGCGCCACGTGCCATGTTGCGAAGAATGTACTTGTCAGCATACTGGCGTGCGCCTTTAGAAACCTGAAGAATAACAGGTGATTTTGTTTCAACGCAAGCCTGGATAATTGCCTGCATCTGCTCCATGTTGTTGAAGTTGTAGGCAGGAATTGCATAATGTCCTTTCATAGCTTTTGCGAACATATCTTTAGTGTTCACAAGGCCTAGTTCTTTGTAACTAATCATTAAAAAGCTCCTATAAAAATCTAAAAAAAACTTAGACTTAAGATTTGCATAAAGCATACTTGTTTTAATCACTAAATTCAAGATAAAACATTTAATCACTTTAAATCGTTTGACTAGTCAGATAAATCGTTTGACAAAGAGTGTCTAGGGAAATATAATAGCAAAGTGCAAATGTTATAATTTGTGCTAATACTTAATTAAAGTATAACCGATAAGTAAATAAGGCGTTCCACGTTTACGATATACGGAAAGCCATCGTATTCAAGGAGTATTGAATGAAAAAGAGCGTAGTCGTTTTGGCAAGTCTAGCTCTTGCGCTTGCATTCTGCGTACCTGCAGTTGCACAGCCGAGTGCAAAGGCAGTAGAAACAATTGTTATCGATAACTTCGATACAGCAGATGACATGGACTGGACATGGAAAGTTCAAGCCAGCCGTTTTGCTACAAAGGAAGGGGATACGCAATATCCTTTGCTTAACTATTTTGACGGAATTCCAAATTCTCTCCGTCCATATCACAAAGACAGCGATCCTACAGCCAAAGTTCTTGGTGTAAAAACAAAGTTTGACAGAAAGGGCGACAACTGGTTTGAAATTTATCCTGAATATAAAAATCAAACTGATGAAAACGGAGCTGCTCTAACTGAGATACCTTTTGTGGGCACAGTTACACAGATTGACTTCTGGGTATGGGGCGCAAACTACATGTATTACATAGAGCTTATGGTTCGTGATGCAGACGGTCGCGTTCATGTTATTCCTGCCGGCAACTTAATGTTCCACGGTTGGAGGAACATTGTTGTTAATGTACCAGGATATATCAAACAGCATACAAAACAGCGCTCAAAGAAAGTTAATAATCTTACACTTGTTGGAATAAGAATTCGTTCAGATTCCAATGAATATGTAGACAACTATGTTGTTTATTTAGACCAGCTCAAATACACAACAAACACTCTTTCTGACGTGTATGATGGATATGATTTGAAAGACTCAGATTTCGGCGACGGCGACACAAAATCAAGCAGCGGCAATAAAGAAAATGCTTCTGCTGAAAAATAATAAAAAGGCGGTAGTAGAATGAAAAAAATATACTTTGTTCTTTTCGTTGCAGCATTAGTCGCAACAGGAACACTTTTTGCACAGACACAGAGCCGTTCTGAACCAGACGCTTCACAAATTGGAAACGACAGCGCAAAACAGGCTTTAAAAGAAGTTAGCGTTGACCGTTTTGAAAGGGAAGGCTTTTGGAATGTTCATATTTCTTCAGACTATGGTGTAATTTCAGGAAGGCTTTTTGACGGAAGCCCTGCTGCAAAGGAGCCACTTGAAGACGCAGACAACAAGCAGATAGAAGATACAAAAGTATTCGGTGTAAAGACAGAATTCTTCCGCAGAGGTGTGAACTCTTTCTATATTACAGCAGAACGCCCAATTCCAATTGAAGGAATTACAAAGACAGTTTCTGTTTGGGTATGCGGACGCAACATGGGACACGACATGTGGCTCTTGGTGCAGGACTACAACGGCAACAACTTTGAAATCTGGCTTGGCTCTCTTGAGTTCAGCGGATGGAAGAAGCTTACAACAGCAATTCCACCTTCTCCAGACAGCGAGCATGGAATTATTCAGCAGAGCGTTTACCATGGCGAAAAGCCAGGCCTCCGCATTGTTGGCTTCCGCGTAGACTGCAATCCAGAAGAAGCACAGGGTTCATTCTATATGTACCTTGACGACATGAGGGCTGTAACAGACCTTTATGATATGCAGAACAAAGACGACGACGACATGATGGACAACTGGTAGTCTTTAATATAAATACAATTTGTATTTACAAGGCCCTGTACTTTTTAAGTGCGGGGCTTTTTTATTTATTTATTTTATACAAATACGCCCTTCCTTTTTTGCCTTCAAACTCAAACAACCCCATGTGGCTGTAGACCCAGGCAATAAGCGACACTTCGTTCCTTTTTATCTTTATTTTCTGTTCAACAAAAGCGTTGTGCAAATCTGAAACGGTAAAACTTTCATTCAAATCCACAATTGATTTTGGAAGAAGAGAAATATAGCTCTTTTTTCCATGAAGAACCACTTTGCCGTCAATTGAGTCAAGATGCTTGCCTGTCTTGTTCCAGTTTTTTCTAAAGCGGCGGCGGTTGTTCTTTGACTGCACAAGACCAGATCCAGTCTTTCTTTCTTCTGTAAGCGTCACTTCAATTACTTCAAGTGTGAAATATTTATCTAAAAGCACTGGGCACAACGAAGTGAGCTCGCGGAAAACAGAGTAAATTGTTTTAGAAGCCGGGCTTTTTCTTTTTTTGACAGTGCCTTCATCAATGTTTTCTGTCTGAATATATTTTGTTGCGGCCAATGGATACACAACTTTTATCTTCCGCTTTTCTTGAATTAAATACATTGATTTTGCAAGCAGATGGCCCAAATTTCCTGTCTGAATTTCAATTACATTTCCTTTTTTTGTCACAATGTCAAAAATATAATTTGAAGTGTTTGCGTATTTTATACAGCTGTTTTTTGTCTTTTTAAGAGGCTTTTTTATTGTCTGCTCTGTAAGGCTGCCTTCATTTTCAAGAGAATAAATTGTTTTTAGCGTTTTATGAAGTGAAGTCTCATTCAATGTGTTTATCATTTTTTTGTAATTTAACTATACAGATAGTAAGCAAAAAATCAAGTGTTGTGCAAATAATCGTATTATCGGCATGATTTTTTATTGACATTAGCGAAATTTCGATTAAAATGTAGAGTAAGTGGGAAATAGTGGGGAAAAGTGGTAGACAGTGTTATGAACATGCTTATTGGTGAGTATCGCAATACGCTTGACGAGAAGGGAAGAATTCTTTTTCCTTCAAAGTTGCGTTCAGCTTTGGAACAGATTGCTCCAGAGCAAAACGAGCTTATGGCGACTCAAGGGCTTGATCACTGTCTAATGCTTTTTACTGCTGAAGAATGGACTAATCTTAATGAAAAAATTGTAGGTTCCGCTTCTTTGTTCAACGATCAAAAAAGGCTTGTCATGAGGCGCTTTATTGCACCTGCGCAACGTCTTGAGTTTGACAAATCAGGCCGCCTTTCTATCCCGCAAAGTCTTCGTGAGTATGCCGGTTTAAGTGGTGAATGCGTGATTTTAGGTATTAACAAATACTTGGAATTATGGGATTCAGCTTCTTACAAGCAGTATCTTGAAGCTACAGAAAGTACTTTCCAGCAGGCTGCTGAAAGCATGGGAGATATTCTTCTGTAAAATAAGATAGCCTTGAAACTTTTGTTTTATGGCTGTCTAAAAAAGTTAGGCATTTTTCTTGATGTTAAGTGCGGCTTAGTCCGCATAGACATAAATTATGGAGATGTGCCGCGGGGTAAGAAAGTGGAAATTGTCCACACGCCAGTGCTGTTGCATGAATGTTTAAATGAGCTTAGCCCTTTGGGAGAGCCGTTTGAAAAAAACGCATTTATGATTGACTCTACACTTGGGGAAGGTGGGCATACTTTTAACTTTTTAACAAAATACCCCACATTGCACATTTTAGGCGTTGACGCTGATGCTCAGATTCAATCTAGGGCACGCGAACGCCTTGCTCCTTTCGGGGACCGGATTCAGTTCTACAACGGCTGGTTTAATGATTTTTATCATAACTATCCGTTGGACGCTGAAAAACCGGACCTGATTCTTTTTGACCTAGGCATTAGTGTTTTTCATTATGAAAGAAGTGGGAGGGGATTTTCATTTCGTCATGATGAGGAACTTGATATGCGGCTTGACCCAAGTGCTGGTGAAAGCGCAGAAGATATTGTGAACACAATGAAGGAAGAGCAGCTTGCGAATTTAATCTACCTCTACGCAGAGGAAAAATATTCGCGTAGGATT
>JBAXYY010000018.1:0-22839 GCA_041670585.1 Treponema sp.
AAAACCAGGTCTTACAAAAGACGGCCAGCCTTTTAAAATCTTAGCAAACATAGGAACACCTGAAGAAGCAGACATTGCAATGGAAGAAGGTGCTGACGGCATTGGACTTTTTAGAACAGAATTTCTTTTTATGAGCGGCGCGCAAAAGTTTAAAGACGAAGGCGGATCTCTTTCAAGTTCTGTAAGCGAAGAAGCCCAGTTTGAAGCATATAAGAAAGTTCTTATAACAATGGGCGACAAGCCTGTTACAATTCGTACACTAGACGCAGGCGGAGACAAGCTGATTGATTCAAAGGACCTGCCTAACATGAATGAGAAAAATCCTTTGATGGGATTGCGTGCAATAAGACTTTCACTTTACTATCCGCAGATTTTAAGAACACAACTTAGGGCTTTGTACCGTGCAAGCGTTTATGGAAATTTACGCATAATGCTTCCATTAATTACAGATGTCTCACAAGTTGAGACTGTAAAGGGAATTGCTAAGGGCGTTCAGATGCAACTAAAGAGCGAGCATATTCCGTTCAACGACAAAGTGCAGATTGGCATAATGGTAGAGACAGCGGCGGCGGCACTAACTGCAGACTGCCTTGCTCCACACTGTGACTTTTTTTCTATTGGAACAAATGACTTAACTCAATATACTATTGGTGTAGACAGAGAGAATCCTGCTGTTGCTCCACTTTACAATGAGTTTCATTTAGCAGTTCTTCGCATGATTGAAAACACAATTGTAAATGCAAAGAAAGCAAATATTCCAGTTGCGGTTTGCGGAGAAATGGCAAGCAGAAAAGAAAGCGTAATTGTTTTAGCCGGCATGGGAATTAGAGAACTAAGCATGAGCCCAAAACAAATTCCTTTAATAAAAGAAACGCTCTCTCAATTTACATTAAAAGAACTACAGACAATTTCCTGTCGTTCACTTAACTAGCCTCTTAAAAAATTCGGTAGGTACAAATGAAAAAAAGAAAGCCAGACTTTTCAAAACCAAAGCCTGTTAAAAAGCAAGATGAAAATCTTGAAAATGAATCATCATCAAATTCAGAACAGCTAGAAGAAAACGCTGCTGCAGAAAATATTTCATCAGAAAAAAAATCTAAAGAAATAGAAAGCAAAAGAAATGGTAAAACAGAAAAATTCTTTCCTGATAAAGTTTACTACAATATGCCTTTGGTTGTAATTGCTGGAAGGCCTAACGTTGGAAAGTCCACTTTGTTCAACGCGCTCACTCACACAAAAAGAGCTATTACCGACCCAACACCTGGCGTTACACGCGACCCTGTTGAAGGAACAGCTTTTATAAACGGAATGCCAGTTCACCTTATGGACACTGGCGGCTACAAACTTACACGCGACACAGGAACTATGGAAGCTGTAATGGACGACCTTGTTGTAGCAAAAACTGTTGAGATGATAAAAAAATCTGACAGAATTTTGCTCCTGCTAGATGCAACAGAAATCACTCCAGAAGACGAAGAATTTATTTTACGAATGAGGCCCTACTGGAACAAATTGATTGCGGCTGTAAATAAAACAGAAGGCGGCAAGAACGAGCAGAACGCTTACAACTACATGAAGTATGGCTTTAAAGAATTGCTCTTTATTTCTGCGACACACGGCGACAACATTCCACAGCTTTCTGAAAAATTAGTTGAAGGCTTGGACTTTAGCAATGTAAAAGAAGGCGTTGAAGAAAAGCCAATTAGAATTGCAATTGTTGGAAAACCAAACACAGGAAAATCAACTTTAAGCAACGCGCTCACTCATACAAACGCGTCTATTGTAAGCGACTATGCAGGAACTACAAGAGATGTTGTTGAAGGAAGCTTCCGCTATAACGGCAAAGACTGCCAGGTACTAGATACAGCGGGCATTAGACGAAAAGCACGTGTTACTCAAAACATAGAATATTATTCAGTGAACAGGGCAATAAAATCTTTGGACGAATGTGATATTGTTTTTTTGATGATTGACGCGCAAGAAGGATTGGCTGAGCAAGATAAGAAAATTGCGGCCCTTGCATTTGAAAGAGGCAGAGGTGTAATTTTTGTTTTAAACAAATGGGACACTCAGGACCAAAGCTCAAAAACTTTAAAGACAACACAAGAATATATCCGCACAATGTTTGGACAAATGAACTGGGCGCCAATTATTGCAATAAGCGCATTGCAAGCTGACGGCATAAAAAATCTTATGGACACTGCTTTGGAAATTTATTCCGAGCTTACAAAGAAAGTTGAAACAGCCGCTTTGAACGCAGCTCTAAAAGATTGGATTGCAAAATACCCGCCGCCTGCCACAAAGGCAATTCACTTTAAAGTAAGATACATAACTCAGACTAGTGTTAATCCTGTGAACTTCTTGCTGTTCGCAACACGCCCTGACAATGTTCCAGGAAGCTATGTTACTTATTTAAAGAACAGAATACGAGAAGACTTGGGCTTTGAATTAATTCCAGTGCAATTGGAAATGAAGGCAAGCCGAGACAAGTGGGAAAATAGAGGAAAGGAATAATGGCAGCATATTCTATTGGAGAAGTAGAACAACTCACTGGAATAAAGCCTTATGTTTTGCGTTATTGGGAAGAAGTGATTCCTTGCTTTGCGCCAAAGAAAGACATAGGCGGCAGACGTTCCTACTCCCAACGGGATGTTGATATTATTCTTAGACTCAAATATTTAATTTATGAAAAGCGATATACAATTGACGGAGCACGCTCACAAATAATTCAAGAGACGGCAACTGCTGACGGAAACGCCGCGGCCCTTCAAGCATTGCACGACATTAGGGAAGAGCTTGGCAGCCTTTACCTTATGCTAAAAAAAAGCGCGCCTAAAAATAAAGAAGACACAGCCTCACTGGAAAAATCTTCACAGGAAAATATAACAAATGAAAAATCAGAAAAAAACTGAACCGCTAAAATGGTACGAAAAGGCTTCTAAAAAAAGATTTACAAAAGACGGCGCTGTTCAAACAGAAGCAAAACCTTCATCTAGACAATCATCTCGTAACGGAAATAAAGACACATTCAAACAGTCACTGCAAACAAGCAAAAGTGATTTGCACAGAACGCACAAAGACGTATCTTCTTCTAAACAAAACTGTCGGTCAAATGGCAGTACATTATTTAGACAGCCTCAGCGGTCAACACAGGCTCAATACTCAGAAGAGACACCACGCACAACGCAGGCTCAGCTCACGCCAACAGTCGCAATACCAAACGCTGACAGTTCACTCTTTGCTCCAAAGAACATTCCGGGCGACGCTCAAGAAATAATCACAAACTTTGACAACGTGCTTTCTTCAGTTCACAAAATGAATTCAAAACAACGCGCTCTTCTTCCATTTCAAATAAGAGAACTAAGCCATGAGCTTACAGACGAGCGGGGCGACAGGCGCTTAGGCTACATGAATCAGACTACAACACTTAGCGCATACACATACTACTTCATGTGGTGGAACATTGTTCGTCTTACAAGGCTTTTTTCTAACTTGCCAAAAGAATGTTTTAACTTAGAGGACAACGGAGTTTGCCTGGACATAGGCAGCGGACCTTTAACAGTTCCAATAGCGCTCTTGCTTTCAAGGCCAGAGCTTAGAGAAAAAAAATTAACTTGGTACTGCCTGGACTTATCTGCAACAAGCCTTGCTGAAGGTGAAAATATTTTCTTAACAGTAGCCGCAAAACTAAAATGCGAGCCGTGGAAAATAATTAGAGTAAAAGGTGAAATGGGCACTTCTATAAAACAGAAAGCTTCGTTTGTAACTTGCGCAAATGTTTTTAACGAAATTGTAGAAGACAGCACAATGCCGCCAGACTTTCTTGCAAAAAAATATTGTGATAAAATTCTTTCATACATAAATGTAAAAGGTGATGATGAAAAGCCTTCAAAGAAAAGCGTTCTTGTAATTGAGCCAGGCGTTCCAAAAGCGGCACGTTTTATAAGCCTCTTGCGCGATTCACTTATAAGAAAAAGCTTTGTTCCAAATTCACCATGCACACATTGCGGCACATGTCCTATGGACGGTAAGAAAGGCGGAAAATGGTGCAACTATGTTTTTTCTACAGAAGACGCGCCTAAGTCACTAAAGAAACTTTCAGAAGAAGCTGACCTTCCAAAAGAGAGGGCAGTGCTTTCTTTTATTTCTTCAACATACAACTCTAACTTCAAACAGGAAGAGCCCGCAGAAGAAGCCCCGCAAATTGCTTCTGCTGGAAAAAGCAAGATAACCTTCAGAGTTGCAAGCGACGAAATTAGGCTGCCGGGAAACAGAACAGGATACTACGCTTGCTCGAACAAAGGCTTGCTTTTAGTTGTAACAAACAAGTTTTTATTTTCTGGAGAAAGCTTTACTGTGGAGTATGACGCAAAAAAAATGCGCACTGATAAAAAATCAGGCGCACTCATTATTGAATAAACTACTTAGAGTAGATTTCATCAATCAGCTTTTTATACTGCTCGCAAATTCTGTAGCGCATCATTTCCTGTTTTGCGCTTAGCTCAACGCCAACTTCAAAAGGCTTTGTGATTACTTCAAAACGGTTCACTCTTTCAAAAGCCTTAAATCCTGTCTTTGCGCAAATTCTTTCATTTATTTCAGCATCAAGAAGTTTGTGGATTGGCTCTGAATGTGCAAGCTCTTCATATGAAGAATACGCAATGTTGTTCTGCTTAGCGTAGGTTTTTATATCTTCTTCACTTGGTAAAACAAGCGCGCCTAAGAAACGCTGGTCCTGCCCTACAACAACTGATGTTGAAATATATTGCGAAGTGTTTATTCTTTGCTCAATTGGCAACGGCTCAACATTTTCTCCACCAAGAAGAACTATTGTGTCTTTCTTTCTACCACGAAGGCAAATCTCACCGTCAACTGTAAGAATTGCAATGTCGCCTGTGTCAAACCAGCCGTCAGGAGTCATAACTTTTGCTGTCAAGTCATCACGCTTGTAGTAGCCCTTCATTACAGTCAAGCCGCGAACTTGTAAAATGCCTTTCTTACATCTTCCTAAAACATAGCCGTCGTCGTCAACAACACGCGCCTCTACTCCGCGAATAGGTGTGCCTACATTTCCAAGAATTGGATCTGCAACGGGACGCACTGAAACAACAGGAGCAGTTTCTGTAAGGCCGTAACCTTCAACAACATTTATTCCTACAGCCCAGAAGAATTTATCAATAGCTGGAGGATAAGCGCCGCCGCCCGCAATGCCAGCACGGAAATTCTTTCCAAGCATTGCCCTAATTTTGCTAAACACTAAAACTTGACCCAAAAGATTCACTGGGTAAATTAAAATCCACGGCAGAACAAGAACTGGCCACCAGAAGCCAAGCCAGTCACGGCCAAAGCGAGACTGCTTTCTGCGAAGTTTTCTATCAATTGAATGCCAAAGAAGCGAAACGTTTAAAAAGAATTTGAACATTGCAAAAACAATGCCGCCTGTCTTACGCATCTTACGCCAAATGCCGTCATACACTGCTTCAAAAACACGAGGAACTGCCGGAAGAATTTGAGGATTTACTTTTTTCAAATCAGCAAGAAGAATTGATCCAACAGGTTTACTGTAGCACAGCGCCGCTCCCTGGGACAAAATTACATATTCGCAAAGACGCTCAAACGCGTGCCATACAGGTAGAACACAAAGCGCCCTTTCTCCTGGATTCAAGAAAATTCTTTCTTGAAGTTCATCAAGTTGTGCCAAGAAGTTTCCATGAGTAAGCATAACGCCTTTTGGAGTTCCAGTTGTGCCGCTTGTAAAAATAATTGTAGCCAAGTCGTCCCACTTGCCTTTTTCCAACTCGTCTTCAACTTTGTCTGGGTTGTCAATTCTATACTGATGGCCTTCTTTTACAAGGTTCTGGAATTGAAAAAGCTGTATGTTATTTTCCTTTGCTGTCTTTTGTTCTGATTCAGCAATTGGATCAAATGAAATTATTCTTGTGACAAGAGGAAGACTCTCTTTTATAGAAAGTATTTTTTTTACTATGTTTGTATTTTCTGCAATTACAAGCTCACATTCTGCAAAAGAAAGTATGTATGACAAGTCCTGCTCTGTAGCGTCAGAGCCACGAGGAGTGTCAACTGCGCCAATTATTAAAAGCCCCAAATCTGACTGCTCCCATTCAGGACGGTTGTCGCTTATAAGCCCTATTCTGCTGCCACGTTTTTCTCCAAGATTAAGAAGCGCGCCTGCAAAATCAAGAGCCGCCTGATAATAGTCGTGGTAATTTATAGGTATGAATTCACCTGATTTATCTCTTGCATACTGAGCGTTTATTTCCGGCCATTTTTCTGCACTTTGACGAAGCATTTTTGGCAGTGTCTGTTCCATTTTTTCACCTTTAATAATTTGCTATATATTTAAATGAAGTGAGAGCTGTCATTCGTTCAACTTCATTTATAAATATTGCCTTGTTAATTTTGCACCTTGAAAATGACATTATTTGAAATTTTGTAAGGTTCATAAATTATATTCTTGTGAGTAATGAATATCAACGAAAATAGCCTAAATTTAGTGATTTTATCAGCATAATCCTATTTTAGTTCGCAATTATCCAATTTATAGCACAATAGAATTAGCAAGATTTACGTTCAACAATGTTTGTTGGAAGTGAAATTGTAATTGCGTCTTTGCCCTGCCCCGCGCTGCCGTTAACAATCATTTCCACAGCCCTGCTTCCCATTGCTGTTTTTTGAACATTCATTGTCGTAAGCGGAGGATTTGTGTATCCAGAAACTTCTATATTATCAATACTGATTAAGGCGACATCATTTGGAATGGAAATTTTTTCTTCATTCAAGTAGCACATTACGCCAATTGCAACTTCGTCCGAGCCGCACACTATTGCGCGTGGAAGTTTTTTTCCTGACTTGTTAAGTTTTTTTATTGCGCTGTAACCGCCCGGCATGTTGAACGCTTCCCCCACATAAAGTTTTTCTGTATTTTTTTTATGCTCGCTCAAGGCCTGCTTTACACCTAAGATACGGTCGTCAACTTCGCCAATGTACGCTATGTCTTCGTAGCCTTTTTTAAATAAATGTTCTGTTGCTTTTTTTGCAGTTTCCTGTCTGTCAAAATGAACGCTGCTCAAGCCGTCGCACTTCCATTCAACGCAAACTATTTTTTGTATTCTTTCTTTTATTCTTTCTATGATTTTTTTATCATCATCTGTCTTTATGCACTGGTCTGTTGAAACTAAAATTAGTCCGCCAATTTCTTCTGGGTGAATAAGTTCGTTGAACAGTATTGGATTTTTTAATTCCTCAAAGAAACGAATGAATCTTACGTGGTAGCTGTTTTCATGGGCCGCAATGTGAATGCCTGAAATTATTTCTGCATAATACGGTCTTAGAAAAACATTTGCATCGCACAAGACAACGCCAATCTGTTTTTCTGCAAGCGCCTCTTCGCCCTGCTGCAAAGCCTGCGCCGCTTTGTTTGGCCTGTAGCCCAGCTTGTCTATTGCGTCTAATATTTTCTGTTTTGTTTCTGGTGCAACTGAGCGTTCTGTGCTACCTGTTAGCACGTAGCTTACCATGCTTCTTGTAACGCCCGCTTCTTTTGCAACATCAAATTGTGTTACTGTTTTTTTCACGTTTTTTACCATTCACTTGTCTCCATTCTAGCTTATTAACTAAAGGTTTTCAATAATTGTTTTCTTATGCTAAAGTTTAAAAAAAAGCGCCGGCAATAAAGAAAGGAGGGCTCTTTTCTTGCCGGCTCAATTTATTTAAACTTATTATTTTTTATCAATTTCCAGTCAGATTAAATACATTCATTGCTTCTAGGCATTTTCCGTTGAAGTCGAACAACGCCTGGTTTTCCCAAGTGCATGGAATTGAATCACCTGTTGGAATCCAGTCGCCACCCCAGTAGAACACACCTTCTGCTCCAGCCTGTGCCGCTGCTTCAAACACCGCGCAAAGAACATTCGCTTGGTTTGCTTCTGTAGCAGGAACATATGTTGTGCCGTCGCTTCTTGTTGCAGTTGTAACTCCTGTCCAAATAGAGCCGCTTGAATTTACTAGAAGGTTTGCCGCCTCATCTTCTGCGTCTGTGTAGAAAACATTTCCTGTGTTGTCGCTGTAGCCAGTTGACCAGCCGTAAGATGTTTCTGCAACTACAACTTCTTTTCCATAGGTGCTCTTTAAGTTTTCAATATTGTCCTGCAAACATGCAAGAGACTTGTGGCTTGAGTAATATGGATAGTAGCTTAGTCCAATAACATCAAAATAGTCGTCAAGAGAATAAACCGTTGCCGCTGTTCCGCTATGAGTTGCAATTCTGTTGAAGAACCAAGTGTACAAAGATTCATCTCCACCACTGCTTAGATGAATCATAATCTTAATGTTTGAGTCTACAGTGCGAACTGCTTTGGCTGCGTTCAATAAAAGCTGCGCTAAATTTGTGCCGCTTGAAGAGCCAGTAATTGAAGTTGAACTTCCGCTGCTATTTGTTAAGAAAATGCCACTGTCAATTTCGTTGCCAATTTGAACCATGTCTGGAGTAACACCAGCTTTTTGTAAATTCTTAACAACATAATATGTATAGTTGTAAATATGATATTCAAGTGTAGAAAGTGATGTGTCGCTGTCCCATGCAGCAGGGCGCTTTTGATTTGAAGGGTCTGCCCAAGTGTCGCTGTAATGGAAATCTAGAAGTACATTAAGACCAGCAGCTTTTGCTCGAACAACAAGAGGCTTTACACGAGCCCAGTCGTCATCGCCATAAGCGTCGCTTGCAGGGTTGTGCCATATTCTTATACGAACCCAGTTAACGCCGTGATCCTTTAAAGGTGCAAAGACATCTTCTTCGTTTCCGTCTTCGTCGTAGTAAGAATAGCCTGCGTCCTCAATAGCGCTCACCATTGAAATGTCAACTCCGCGAATAAAGTCATCGTCTATAGTAGCGTCAATTGTATAGCCGCCGCCAGCTGTTGCTAAGTTGATGTAGAAAATATTTATGCCGCTCTTTGTTGAATATAAATAATATGTGCCACTTGATGAAATGCTAAATGAGTATGATGCAATTGAAGAAGAAGTGTTCTGTTTGCTTACAACTGTTCCACTGCTATTTGCCAATGCTAAGTACCTGCCGTCAGCCCCTGTTGCGTAAACTGTTACAGTAGAGCCTGAAGTGGCCACAAAAGAAACTGAGCGGTATGAAGTTGAACCGCCACCGCAAAGTTGCAAAGTTTGAGTGAATGTTGTGCTATTCAAAGTTGTGGCTGAACAGTAAACAACACCAACGTATTTTTTAGAAGTTGCATGAACTGTAAAACTTCCGTTTGTAAAGTCCGACGTGTAGATTCCATGAGTTAAATTTGTTGAGTTCATAGAACTAGAAGTTGAAGCTGCTACAGAACGAGATTCTGTAACACCAGTTGTCTCTGATGATGATGAATTGTCCAAAACGTTTGAACAACCAGTTAATAACATTGCAGAAGCCAAAGCTAAAGCAATTGCAGCGCGCGTTACTTTCTTCATTGTTTTCCTCTTTTTAGTAGCGTAAATTTAGTAGCGTAAATTTAGTAGCGTAAAAAAATGATGTTCACACTTAAAAAGCACAAGCACCATATCCAATATAAATTATTCAGACGCTCCTTCCACACTGAATACATTCATACTTTTTAAACACCTTCCGTCAAAGTCGAACAACGCCTGATTTTCCCAGTTGTCCGCAATTCCTGTTGCCGGAATCCAGTCGCCGCCCCAGTAGCAAACACCTTCTGCGCCTGCAAGAGCCGCAACTTCTATAACAGATCTAATAACGTTCGCCTGGTTCTGAACTGTACCAGCAATGCATTTATTTCCATCGCCATCTGTTGTAATGTCAAAGTCTGATTCGTTTGAAGCGGTTACTAAATTTGTATAAGCCTGCTCTTCATCGTCAGTCCAAAATTCATTATCTGTGTTGTCACCGTAATCTTTTGTAAATCCGTAGGAGATTTCCGCAATGATTACTTTTTTATTGTATCTTGTTTGCAAATTAGAAAGATTGCTCTTTAAATCTGCAAGAGTTTTATGGCTTGAGTAATATGGATAGTAGCTTAAGCCGATTGTGTCAAAGTCAACTTTTTGAACTGTTGCGTTTGCTCCGTTATGAGTTGTGTAACAGTCAAAGAAAGATGTGTACAGTGCAGAATAACCGCCACGGCTTAAGTGCACAATTATTTCTATATCAGAAGAAATTGCTCTTACCGCAGAAGAAGCCTTGTTCAATATTGTCGCAAGGTTTGATGTTCCTCTTGCGGCTGTTATATTTGCAGCAGTGCCGTCGCTTTTTGTAAGGAACATTCCCGCGTCTATTTCATTTCCTATTTGAACCATGTCTGGAAGAGCGCCTGCTGAATTTAAATTGTCCAAAGTTTCTTTTGTGTAGTCGTAAACATGCTGACTTAATGCCGCGATTGTTGTGTCGCTGTCCCAGTCAGAAGGGCATTTTTGTTTTGCAGGATCGGCCCAAGTGTCGCTGTAATGAAAGTCCAGCAAAACTTTTAAGCCTAGATTTTTTGCCCTTGCTGCAATTGCCTTTGTTCTTTCATAAGTGTTGTTGCCAGGAGGAGAGCCTGCGTTTGCATTGTCTGGATTGTTCCAAATACGGAGCCTTATGCAATTCACCCCGTGGTCTTTTAAAATTTGAAGTACGTCTGCTGTTGTTCCGTCATTATTGTAAAATTTAGATCCAGCGCTTTCTATGGCAGAAACCATTGAAGCGTCAAAGCCCATTATAAAGTCATCTGATAAAGTTGCATCTATAGGATTTATTTTAATTTCTTCAGATGAAGCTCCAGAAGAGCTGTCTGTTCCAGTTTCTGGATAAGAAGGAATGGAACAGGCAGTTGTTTCTAGAAGAAATGCTGCAGATGCAGCAAGTAAAATTGATTTTGAAAGAATACGCATCTGCATGATTTACCTCTATTTTATTGTGTAAGAAAGAGCATTGCTAAAGTCTACTGTAAGAGTTGCGCCGCTGTCTGCAATAGTTGCTGCGACATTTGGAATACAGTCAAGCAAAGTTTCTGTGTTTTCAGTAGTCCACGCGTACTGTGAAATTGAAGCAAACAGCTTTAAAGTGTCACCAACAGCGCCTAAGCTTGCAATTGGAATGCTGTACTCAACTACAGTTGAAGCATATTGATAACCAAGCTCACTGCTTACCCATGATGGAACTTCAGAACATGTGCAGTTAGAAACATCATGATTGTATGTAATAAATTCATAAGCTTCATAATTCAATCCATCATTTGAATAAGTTGAAGTTGTAGCTGGAGAGCCCCATACATTTGTCTCTGAAGTTTTTTCACTTGTTGCAGCTGTATCAAAAAGCAAATTAGCGTGTACATCATTTCCTTGATTTGCAGCCGCTGTTCCGTAAACAATTGCAACATAAACGTTAGTTTCATCATTTGTAATGTAAAGGTTTGTCATGTTCTGGTAAGTGTTGCTTTCTGAATAAGAGCTGTCGCTTGTGGTTGCTAAATCTGTATTTTTCCAAGCATCTTCCAATGTTCCGTCTAGTGTAATTGCTGGATATGTAATTGCACTAACTGCTTCAGAAGAAGTTCCTGTAATTGAGAATGTCGCATTAGCAGCAGTAACTTTAAAGTAGTATGTAGTAGCAGCAGTAAGTCCTGTTACTGTGTAAGAAGTTCCAGTTTCTGTTGTAGAAGCGTCGGTGTAAGTTCCATCGCTCGTTGTTGAATAGCTTACAGAATAACTTTCAGCATCTGTTACAGAAGTCCATGAAACATTAACAGAAGTTGCACTTGCATGAGTGGCAGCAACAGTTGCTGCTTCCAAAGATGTTGGCGCAGGCTTTGTAGATAAAGCATAAGCACTTGAAGCAGAAGAGCCTGTTGTGTTAACTGCGCTCACTTTATAATAGTATGTTGTTCCAACAGTAAGTCCTGTGTCTTCATAGGTTAAGTCTGTTAATCCAGTTGCAATATCTTCATACGTACCATCTTGTGTTGGTGCTCTTGAAACTGTATAAGTGTCTGTGTTGTAAACAGCAGGCCATGAAAGTGTGATCGTATAATATGTAGCTGCAGAAGCTGTTACAGAAGTTGGGGCAGAAGGAGCATAAGCTTTTATTTCGCCGCTAGAAGAGCCAACAGTGTATGAAAGAGCATTTGCAAAATCAAATGTTGCGTTAGAATGATCTGTAGTCACAGTTGCGTCTGGAACAGAATCTGTAGAATAGATTGTAGTCCAGTTTGAGCTAAGCACTGCATAGACACGAACTTTTTCACCAGAAGCAAGGCCTAATGAAGCCAAGTCAAAGCTGTACTCTACAAATGTTGCAGGAGCTTCTTTTGTCCAGCCTTTTGGAGAAGCACTCATTACAGAAGAATCTGGTGTTGCACCCCAGAAGCTTGTTACTTGTGCCCAGTCAGTTGCGCCTGTGCTTTTTGCATAAAGTACTCCAGCACCGTCTCCAGCATTATCATTATAGCCAGGTTTATGCCAGAAATAAATATCAGGCTCGCCATTTGTAAATGCAGTTGTTGCAGCAGGATATGGCACATAATTTGTAGAAAGAGTTGTAAGTAAAGTTGCGGCAACAACGTCTTCAATGTTTGAATCATCAGATGCAACTTTATCCATCATCAAAATTAAACCATCGTTCCAGTTAATTCCAAGAGTGCCTTCTACAGCAACATACAAATTGTTAGCATCGCTTGTTACATAAAGGTTTGTTGCGTCAATACCACTCTGCGCCCAACCGCCAGCAGAACCATCAGCTGCAGCATCTTCCGCTTTTGAGCCAGATGACCAGTTGTCATCTTTTGTGCCATCAACTGTAATCAAGTCAGGAGCAAAATCAATGTTGAATGATTGAGAAACAGAAGTTTCTGTAAGTGAAGGAATAATTCCTGCGACAGTTACTTTAGCACTAAAATCTTGCCCATACAAATCTACATTTGGTGTAATCAAAATTGCTGTTCCATCATCATTCATGCTTAATGAAAGATTGTCTTTTGTAAATCCAGCAGGTGCATTTGTAAATTCAACAGCAAAAGAAGCATCGCTAGAAAGAGAAGCCTTGCCAGAAAGTAGAACAGAAGCATTGTTCCCAAGTGTATTATAAACTGTAGAGAATGTAACACCCTTTAGTGTTGTAGCAGAATACAATGGTGCAACGCTGATATTGATTTTTAATGTGTCAATGCTGCGCCCCTTCTGATCACCTTCATTGCAAATGAATCCGCCGGCTTTTATTTGAACAGCAAGAGTTCCGTCATAAGTTGAAGCTCCGTCTAGCAAAGACATGATAGGTGTCATTGACAAATAGTAAGCTGTCCCTTCGCTGTTAAAAGAGCCACCATTAAGATTAAACTCTTTTGATGAAGTTACATTGTTTTCATCTTTATAGGACACTGTGAATTTTCCACTTAATCCGTCATCACTTAATGCCGCTGGCTGACTAAAATTAATACATAGTGTTTCATTTGTTACAGCGCTCATGTCAGTAGTAGACGCGCCGTTGTAGTACCAAGAGCTGCCGGCTAAAGACGCAGTGCCTGTTGCCTCTGTCATAGCCTCTTGCTGTTCGGAGCTAAGAAGCCCCTGCAACTGTTCGCAAGACATTGCTGTAAAGCCAAGAGCTGCCGCCGCAAGAATTGCCGCTGATGTTCGTAAGAATTTATTTATTTTCATCATATACCTCCATCACTGTACAGTAATTGTTACAGGCGTTGTGCTGCCGTCAATTGTTACTGTTGCTGTTGTTCCCATTGGAATTCCGTCTACATAAAAGTTGCAGTAAGAAGCGCTGTCATTGTCCCAAGCGTTCGCATAGCAAGTTCCTGTGCACCATGCGCGTGACCAGCTGTTTGGTTTTACAAGAGTGAAAGTTGTAGAAGAAGAGCACATTGTTACAGAAGTTGAAGTTCCCTCACCGTCTTTTATTGCAACTTGAGTCACTGTGTTGTCCCAAGTAGTTGAAGAATAATCTCCAGGAAGTGAATAGTCCCCGTCTTCCGCAGTTTTGAAATTTGTAAACACAAATGTCACTTCAGAAGATTCCTGATTATGCAATCCGTTTGCGTCAGCGCAGCTTGTTGCTGTTAAAGTCAAAGCCAGGCTGCAAAGCAATGCGGCTGAAATTGTCAAAAGTTTTTTCATAAAAGTTTTTTTCATTACTCCAGTCCTCCCTTATTTAATATCCCAAATCAAACCAAAGCTAATATGGCTTGTTGTGTTGTCTGTAGTTTTTTCTGTGCAGTTAAGAAGATAAGTTCTATGTGCATAGCCAACTGAAGGGTCGTCCTTTCGGTACATGCTGTAGTTGTAGTATTCATAAGGGTTCATGCCGTAAGTTAAATGTGTCCAGAATTTTGGAGAACCAGGAAGTGATGTTTTAACAGAAGCGCCCACTGCCACTGCAAATGGAACAACTGTTGCGTCCTCTGCATTTGGCACTCTAATCAAAGAGCCTGCATGAACATTCAAAGCGTCTGTAATATCTGCGTTGAGCATAATTGAGTTGTATAGCATGTTGTAGGCTTTTCCATCAGCAGCAGTCCAGTCGTTGTAAGAAACATAAGCCGCGTAGTCAGCAGTAAGTTTTTTAAGATACTTAGCAATTCCAGAAACTGTAACTTCAACGCCAGCCTCTTCAAAGTAAGGGACAAACGGTCTGTCTGCGCTTGTTGCAAGTGCAATTCTGTCTACGTTATAAACGCCGTACAAAGAAGTTGTAATATCTTTTCCAGTCAAGTCAGCAAGGTTAACGTCAACCATTGGCTGATTGCGGATTGTCCAAAGCCCGTCTGCCAAAGCGTCCATGCCGTTCATTATAAAGCCTTCGTCAAAGCCAAAGCTCACAATGTTGTTAACATCCCACTTAAAGTCAGCCTGAGTTGTTGCAGTGTCAGCGTTAACTGTTGTGTTGTCGCCCCAAACTGTTGCAACTTTTGCACCAGCAAAGCTCTGCATAACATCAGCAGAAACAGGACCATGTGTAAATGTAACACGACCAGCCGCTGCAGAAGAATCAAGCCCAATTTCCTGAGAAGTTCCAAAATATGTTAAGCCATGAGCCTCAAACTTAAGCATGTCAATTGGAGCAAGTGAAAGGTAAGCAGAAGCAGCATTGTCATTCTGTTTATTATAGAAGAAAAGCTGAGACTCTGTAGATGTGCTTCCAAATGTAAATGTGCTGTTAAATTTCTCGCCCACGTTTACGCCAAGCATATCGTAAGTGCCGTAAGAAGCCCTCATCAAGCTAAGAGCCGCAAGGGCGTTAACTGTTACGTTGCCAAACTTCTGAATTTTTTCACCGTTTGTAATTTCCAAATAGCCGTTGCCAACATCTTCCCACTGGTCAAGAACATTGTAGATTCCAGTAAAGTGGCTCATGCCGTTTGCCTTCAGCTTGCCGTAGCCAATTCTAGCTTTTACAACAGGAGTTGTAATGTTAAAACCAAATTTATTAAATACGCCAACGCCGCTGTCATTTCCATAGTAAAGAGGGCTAAAGAACATTTGAGCAAGAGACTGCAAGCCGTCGCCCCAAGTTGTATCTGGAACATTTGCGCCATAGCTATTTGCCTGGTACAAAGTCTTGTTAAAATTCCAAACTCCAATTTCTGCATCAAGCAGGAACGATGGAGTAATGTTGCCCCAGAACCACCAGTTAGCAAAAGAAGAAAGGCTTGAACTGTCAAATTCATAGCCGCTCTTTTTTCCAGTAGCAATATCGCGGACTAAAGAAGTATTGTCGCTAGTTACTTCAATCCACAAACCCTGTGCAATGTTTGACTTAGAGCCTCCCTCTGAAGAAGTTGTTACACTATTTGAAAGATCCAAGTCCAACGGAATTTCGTCTGTAGAAGTTGCCTCTACAGCGCCCGTTGCTTCAGAAGCAGCATTATCAACTGCCCCAGCATCTTGAGCAAACATTGGTGTTAACGCCAGTGCAGTTGCCGCAAGAATTGTAGTAATTCTTTTTACCATTTTACGCTCCTCTTATTTAATTATTTCTGTAAGTAAAGTTCCAAATCGTCAAAGTTGCCCCAGTTGCCAGACTTTGTATCAAGATAAATTCCAACTGTAATTTCCTTAGAAGAAACAGGAATATCTTTTACAGAATACTGCTTCCACAACTTCCAGCCTGTGTTCACAACTTCCGCAGCAAGCTGCTTCTTTGTGCCGTCAAAGCCAGTAGCAAAAATCTTAATAGAATTTTCTCCACCGCCGCCCATTGCCCAAAGAGAGAATGTGTATTTACCGTTTGGAATATCAGAAAACTTTCTTGTAAGAACAGACTTGAATCCGCTGTCCAGCCAATACTTGTATGTCCATTTTCCAGTGTACGCGTTAGACTTGTTGTTCTCCACAAAGCAAGCGTCAGCAGGCCCGTTCAAAACCCAGTCGCCAAGCTTGCCGCTTTCCCAAGAAGAGTCAGTAATCAAGTTAACCTGATTGCTAATTGTGACATTAGCGCCAACTCTAAAGTCAGAGCCCTTAACAGTTCCGCCAACTTTTACAACGCCCTCCTTTGTTTCAGAAGCCCAGTCATGCTTGTCCCAAACAATATCAGAAGTCATTTCATAGTCGTTCGCATAAGTCACTTTTATTTTTGCAGGAAGTTTTGGCGCAACACCAGGCATAGTCTTAACATCAATTTTTTCAAAAGCGTAAGGCTTAAAGCTAGAGCCAACAGACGCAGAACCGCCCGCCCAGTTTTTAACACCGCCCCTACCGTAAACAAGATTGAACACAGCTAAAGAAGGAAGCGCGTAACCCTTGTAGTCAAACATAGCCTGATTTTCCCAGTTGTTCCCTTCGTAGCTATTCCAACCAGCGCCCTTAACAGGAATCCAATCTGGCTCCCAGTAAAAAACGCCAACACCGTTCTGAACAGAACTCACAGCCGCAATAATATCGCGGACAGCAGTAGCCTGGCCTTGAACAGAAGGAATGTAGCCATAATTATCATCGCTATAAACCACAAACGCATTGCCCATGCCGTCTCCGTCATCTTCTGTAAAAGCATAAGCAGTCTCTGCAACAACAAGCTCCTTCTTATAACGCTTGCTCAAATCCGCAAGGTTGGCCTTCAAGTCGCTAGCTGAACCATGCCAATAAGTGTAAAAAGAAAGGCCAATCACATCAAAATCAACTTTAGCCTTAGTAATTGGGTCGAACATATTTCTATAAAGAGTGTTGTCCCCGCCGTCAGCAAGATGAATCATAATCTTAACATCATTCTTGCCCTGAGCCTTTCTAACACCTTTAGAAGCGCTCTTAAGCAAAGCAATAAAACCGTCCATACCGCCAACTTCAATATCAGTCTTGCTCTTCCAAGTTTTTCCCAAAGGCCACATAAAGCCACCGTTAAGCTCATTGCCAATCTGAACCATTTCTGGACAAACGCCCGCTTTAACAAATTTTTCAACAGTCTCTTCAGTAAAGTCCTGAACAGCCTTGTTCAACTGCTTAGCGTCCAAGTCCTTCCATGCGGCAGGAGTCTTCTGTTTGCCAGGGTCAGCCCAAAAGTCGCTGTAATGAAAATCAAGAAGAACCTTCATGCCAGCCTTCTTAGCCCTTTGTGCAAGCTTCAAGTCAACGTCAACACTGTTATTACCGCCGCCAACAGGAGAACCCTTCTTGCTAATAACTTCGCCGTTCTTATAAACATCGCGCTCATTAACAGGATCATTCCACAAGCGAAGGCGAATCCAGTTAACGCCATTCTCCTTTAAAATATTAAACAAATCATCTTCTTTACCAGCAGCGTTATAAAATTTACCGCCGTTCTTCTCAATTTCAGCAAGCATACTAACATCAGCGCCGCGCATAAAATCTTCAGAAAGACCCTTCACCGGCTCCACAACAATGCTCTGCTTAATTGCATCTTCCGCAGAATTAGGTTTAGCAAAAGCACAAACGCACAAAGACGCCGCAACACAAATTGCCGCCGCCCTACGAATTGCCCTGCCAAAAACATTTTTTAACATTCCAGCCCCCTTGTAGCTATAGTTATCATCACTTTGTCAACTCGTGCTATCAACACGTGATGATTTATAACTATATTATACGTTCATAAATTCAAATCTGTCAAGAAAAATATTTTATTTTTTTTATTTTGGACAAGCCTTGTTTTTCCAGCCGGCGTTCCGTGGCTCGCTTGCCGCTCGGTGCAAAACGCTCTGCGTTATGCACTGCTTCGCACCACTACATGCCGCAGTAGGCAATTATTTCAAGAACATCTTTTTTTATATTGACTTCTACACTTTTTGATTTCTGTGATTCTGCGCTTTTATACATAAGCCTTGCTCGCTTTGCAGCACCATGGCACTGCAAATTCCGGCATAAAGGAATGCTTCCTTATTTTAACGTTGTGCGTTTCGCCACCCCGTTATTTGTTTACCAATACCTTCCATTAGCTCCGAAAGTTCTGCCTGTTGTTTTATTGTAATAAGTTTTAAATCTGTGCAAAGACGCAGCTCAAGCTTTATTACTTCAAAGCTGTCCAAAAACTGCTCTAAGTAAACAGTCTTTTCTTTAACTTTATTTGCTCTATATATGCACCGCACTAAAAGTATGCTGTCCCTTTTCATATCTTGTCCTAGAGTGAACTTATACTCACGGCTAAAATTTGACGTAAGCTCAAAAAGCCTAAGTGTCATGTGGTACACATCTTTAAATACCGGAAGGTCATAATATAATGCCATTTTTCTTCCAAAACTTTTCCACCACTTCCTCCTTAAGGAGGAAGTGGTGGAAATAAATAGTTAAATTGTTAAATAGTTAAAAAGCCCGAACGTCTAACACATAACTATTATTATCCTTGCTAATGAGGTACACGAAGCCACTACTGAAATCCACGTGCCAAGCGCCAACATAGGGGGAACCGGACTGCGACGACGACCAATAATACCTTTCAATTGCAGTTGCGCTTCCTGATGCAACAGCATTGATTGCGGCTATTGAGGTGTTTATTGCAGCCATGTTCTTGTACACTGCGCAAAGCTCCGCAATGCTCGGCATGTACCAGCCGTCTGTGTAGTCTGTTGGCAGGCTGTTTGTTGTGCCATAGTTCACTGCGTAGTTGAACGCAGGGTAGTTTGCAGCCATAGCATCGCTTGCAGTTCCTTCTGGGTCAACGGAGCAAACAACGTCCCAGTTGTCGCTGCCGTCTGTGTCGCCAGTGAACGTGGCTGTGCCTGCGGCTCCGCTTCCTGTTGCGCTAGGTGTGCACACTATGTTTGTGAATGTTGTGTTGTAGCCTGTTGTGTTTTCTGCTGCCCATTCCAAATATGACGATTGCTTTAAGCCTACACATACAGCAGCTCCGTAGTCGTTAAAGCCCGCAACTACTGCAACCGCCGTCTTACCGCTTGTTGCATAATTTGTAGAAGTTACAGTTGTGCCATCTGAACAGAGTATGTCGCCCAATGCGAGAGTGCCATAATCTTTTATAACAAAACTGCCTGTTTTGCTGTTTGAGCCGCTTGCTACAGTTACAGTGTAAGTGCCCGCAGTTCCGCATATTGTAAGTGGCACTGTAATAACACTGTCGCTTACTATTGTTGCAGACGCCCCGCTTGTAATAGAGCTTGTGTCACAGCTGAATGTAAAGTCTGATGCTGTAATATCATTAGCTGTAAAGTTCTTGCCTGTTATTCTTGCCGTCACTGTGCTACCTGTCTTGGAAGTTCCTGCATTTGGAATTGTGAATGAAGTAAATTCCAGTGCGCCGTACACCTGCAAAGTTGTTGTCGTTGTCTGCGGTGTTCCGTTGAACAAAACTTTCAATGTGTACATGTCGCTTGTTGTAGGAACAGAAAGAACTGTTGTAAATGTTGTCTGATGCACTGCAAATCCGCTCTGGTCTACAGTCACTGCGCTTCCATAATAAGCTTTGTCTGTGCTGTCGTAGAGTTGCAATGTAAGAGGTCCGTCTATATCAAGGTTTGTTCCTGTAACAGTTACAGTTGTTGTTGTGCTTGAGTCAACTTCTGCTTTTGCAATCTTCGCTATTGAAAGAGCAATGTCTGTTACCTTAGGAGCCGCAGAAACATTGAACGACGTTGTTGGTGTTGTAACAACTGTTCCACATAGTTTTACGCGGACTGTATAGTCTGTTCCCGCTGTTGAATATTCGAAAGGTGCACTTATTATGGCTGTGGCAGTATTGGCTATCGTATTAACAGACACTGCGCCAGACACACTGCTCAATGTACCACTAACAGAAGTTTTTCCTGCCACAAGTTATTGAATCAGCAATGTTGCGTCGGGTTGGTATGCAATTGTACTAAAGTTACTGCCTGTCACAGTTACAGTAATATTGCGGTTGCTGTCACTGGAAGAAATATGGTTGCGATCTAGCGTGATTGATGAAATAGAAGGAACGCTTGAGGTTGTTACAGAAGTTGTAGCTTCTACAGACTTGTTTCCAGTTGCGTCTGCAGCTTTTGCTTTTATAGTGTAAGTTGTATTTGTCAAATAGCTGTCATCAACTGCAATTGTGTAGCTTTGCGTTCCGGCGACTACATTTTGTGTTATTGCATCAGCGCTGCCTATTTCATACGAAAACACAATGTTTACCAAATCGCTGTCGCCTGGATCTGTCCAGGTTACCTTTATCTGCTTACTATTATAGTCGTATGACGCAGTTAAATTTGTTACCGCGTCAGGAGCTGTCTTGTCTATTTCACAAGGTGTTATTGTCTTTGAAGTACCTGTGCTTTTGTTTCCGCTTGTGTCAACAGACTTTACGGTGAATGTGTACTCTGTGCCGTTTGTAAGGTTGCTTACATAGCAGCCTCCGTTGCCAGGAGCCACAATCATTGTGCCAGAAGCTACGGCTGTGCTAGTTGCGCTTCTGTTTATAGAGCCGCTCTTGTCCCAGCTTACTTGGTAGCCGTAGATGTCGCTGTCTGTGCTGTTGTCTGTCCATGTAAGAAGAACAGAAGCGTCCTTGTTTACAGCCGCAAGGTCTGTTACGTCCAAAGGCGCAGTCTTGTCGCTAGAGTCTACAGGGGTTGCACTAATTTTTGTGCCAGCGCTCTTATTATTGTTAAGGTCAAACGTTTTTAATGTGAATGTATACGTTGTACCGTTTGTTAATCCGCTTGCTGTAAATGTTGAAGTTCCGTTAAGAAGAGTGACTGAGTTTGCAAGTGTTACAGTTGCTGGCGACTGTGTTATTGTTACTCCGTAGAAATCAGAGTCTGTTGGGTTTGTCCAGCTTAATAAAATTGAACTGTCGAACTCTGTCTTTGCAAGTTTAGTTACTTCAGCTGGTGCTGTTGAGTCTGTTGAATTTACAGGTGTTGCCTTTGCGGTTGTGCCTGTGCTTTTGTTAAGGCTCTTATCTATTGTCCTTACTATGAACGTATATTCAGTGCCGTTAGCAAGGCCGCTTACGCTTACTGTTGTTATTTTTCCTATAAGGACAACTGGAGTTGCCAAAGAGCCGTATGCTGGTGTCGCGCTTACTTCAACGCCGTAGAAGTCTGCGTCTGTTGGGTTTGTCCAAGAAAGAAGCGCTTGACTGTCACCGGCTGTTGCGGCTATGCCTGTTACTTCGGCAGGCGCTGTCTTGTCGCTTGAGTCCGCAGGGGTCGCGGTTGCGGTTGTGCCTGTGCTTGTGTTAAGGCTTTTGTCCATTGTCTTTACTGTGAATGTGTACTTTGTTGCGTTTGCAAGTCCTGTTACAGTTAGGCTTGATGTTGTGCCAGTCAGGACTACTGGGTTTGCAAGTGTTCCCGTGGCTGGTGTTGCGCTCACTTCAACTCCGTAGAAGTCTGCGTCTGTTGGGTTTGTCCAGCTTAGAATTGCTTGGCTGTCACCGGCTTGTGCAGTGAATGATGTTGCTTCTGCTGGCGCTGTTGTGTCACTGTCAACTTCTGTCTTGCATGACAAAATGCCCGCTGATAAAATGCACGCCATTGTTATTAGAGCAAAAGCGGCTTTCCAATTCTTTTTCATAAATCCTCCAAAAAATAAAATTATATTTAAAATAAAAAAGCCGCATTGCTTTAGAGCTGCCGCGCTCCAAAATCATGCGGCTAATATTTTCTATTGAAAGATGTGCAAAGTGGAATATTCTTCCCGTGTATATCAGGATAAAATTTGTAAAGCCAATTAGATAGATAGATAGATAGATAGATAGGCGCTTGTGTTACTCATTCTTTTCTCCGAAAACTTTCTATGCATATTATGTCTCACATCCAGAAAACTTTCAAGAGTTTACTCATGCTTGTAAGGTCATAACTTGTTCGAAAGCGATTTTGGACAAGCCTTGTTTTTCCAGCCGGAGTTCCGTGGCTCGCTTGCCGCTCGGTGCAAAACGCTCTGCGTTATGCACTGCTGCGCACCACTACATGCCGCAGCTTGAACACAGTATTGTCTCCATTTATTCGTTTAGTATTTTATTCACTTTTCCTAACGCTTGCACCGAGGAATGTTAATTACAATTTACTCCTCTGCCTTCCAGTCAACAATGTTGCGCATCTCGCTAGAAAAGCCCACCCCTACTTTTACAACTTGATTGACTTTTCATTTCTTCCGCAAGTTTTCCCACCTGCTCAATTGGAAGTTCTTCTGTCTGCGCGATCTGTTCATTTGTTAGAATATTCAGCTTAAGCAAATTCCGTGCAGCATCCAGTCTGCCTTCTAACTTGCCTTCTAATTTGCCTTCCTGTTTGCCGTCTTCGTAGGCAATCTTGTGTTCCTCTTCCCTCTGCACCGCAATGTCAGTGGCGTAGTCATATTCTGTGAAAAGCATGTTTATTACCTCCGTTGATTTCCGTGACAGGTAGTCAGAAAGTATGCCTCTTTCTATGCACTTCTTTATGGCCCAGTCAAACGGGTTCTCCA